>CAZSWB010000070.1:0-4925 GCA_964610675.1 uncultured Candidatus Saccharibacteria bacterium | reverse complement strand
ACCGGATTCATTGCCTTGCCTCGTACATTCGGACGAAAACCAAGACGTCGTTGTCTTCCAGCGGACCCAATGCGTTGTAAACGCCAATCTGGATTGCTGACTTGCCCTATTGTGGCATACGACTTACGGGAAATCAAGCGAATCTCACTGGATGGCATACGAATCTGTGCATAGTCCCCTTGTACGTCCATGAGAATGCCGTACGATCCCGCTGATCGGAAAAATGATCCTCCTCTTCCCGGCTTTATTTCCACATTAAACACGAATACTCCCGGCGTGATGTTCTCCAATTTCATACGGTTTCCTTCTTTTTCCGTCGTCTTTTCATTCGTAATAATCTCGTCGCCCTCTTTCGCTCCTTGCCAAGCCAACACGTAATTGCGATCTCCGTCGCCGTACACAATACGTGCCAAATATGCGCTGCGATTCGGATCAAATTCAATATGCTCTACTTTACCCGTAACTCCCATTTTTTCCTGGCCGAATGCGATCGCACGAATACGACGCTTTACGCCTCCGCCCCGATGACGGGTCGTAATTTTCCCCGCAGACCCTCGTCCGCTGGTTGCATGCTTGGAAACCAGAGAAGACTTCAACGGCTTACCCTTGTACAGCTCCGTACGATCCACGATAGACATTTTCTTACGAGCGGCTCGGTTTGGTTTGTAATTTTTAATGGCCATAGGTTATTTCTTGCGAGTTAAGTTCTGCACATCATCAACCGTAACATACGCTTTCTTGAACCGATTTGTCTTTCCTTCCGTAACGCCTCGTCGTCTCTTCTTCGGATGCGAAAGCAGGGTTCGCACTCGTTTCACTTTCACGCCGAATCTTGATTCAACCGCGGATGCAATCTGCGTTTTCGTAACCGTTGGCAATACCGTAAAGACCACGGTTCCTTGCATTTGCTGCTTCATGCCTTTTTCCGAAACAAGTTCAGACATTCCGATGCGGCCGGTCGTGAACGCATGTGCGTCGACGGTGAGCTTCTTCTTTTTTGCAACGGTTGCAGCGGCGGAAACTTTCTTTTTCTTATCGTTTCCGAGTATTTTTTTTGAAAGACTAAGGAGTGACATAGGTAGTACGTTAAATACTGCAGCGTACTTCAAGCACGTTCATAGCCTCTTCATCAATCCATACCGCATGCGCTTCAACGATATCCTTCGGAATAACCGTAGATGCAAATCGAACGCGAATCGTAGGAATATTTGCAATAACTTTCGCAAGACTGCGATGACTGTCATCAACAATGATTAACAATGAACGCAGATCATTCACATGCTTTGCCATGTCTTTTGTTTTGGTGGGAATCGTATCGGAAAGTCGCAACACGGAAAGCGACTTGTTATTCACATGCATCGTAAAGGCCCCCGCAAGCGCTCGTCTGCGTTCTTTGAGCTGCATACGCGGGATAGTTGTCTTGCGACTTTTCGGACCAAACGTGACACCGCCACCCACCCAAATCGGAGAACGCGTCGAGCCGTGACGGGATCGACCTGTACCTTTTTGCTTCCAAGGCTTCCTGCCACCGCCTCGCACCTCTGCTCGTTCCTTCGTATGTGCGCGACGAATTCGCATTCGCTTGTGCGTTGTGTGAATTGCATGCGCAACAAGTGCAGGTACCGACTCCGTAAAAAATGCAGGCACTGCAACTTCATCGTTCTTCACTTCTTTTCCAAGAGTGCGCAATGGGAGCGATTGTGTTGTGGATTTCTTAGCCATATGTTATTTCGTTTCAATGCTACGAATTTCAACAACGCTTCCCCTTCTGCCCGGCACTGCGCCCTTCACCGCCACCATGTTGTTTTCCACGTCCACCCGAATGATCTGCACATTTTTCACCGTGACTTGATCGGATCCCATACGACCGGCCATACGAACACCCTTGAACACATGCTGAGGAAAACGTCCACCGATAGAGCCGGGTCGGCGAAGAACATGCTTGTGTCCGTGGCTTGCGGGCCCACCTTTGAAATGATGACGCTTCACCACGCCGGCGTAGCCTTTTCCTTTCGATATACCCGTAATCTCGATGGCATCGCCTTCCGCAAATTGATCAACGCCGACAACGGTGATTTCCTCGGGTAACTCTCCGCGAAATTCTTTGCGTGCCGCAAAAAGATCCGTATCTGCTGTTGGGGTTCGCTTCTCTCCGATTTGTACTCCCTCTTTCTTTGGAAGCGCAAGTTGGACAGCTGCGTACCCGTCTCGTTCGAGAGTACGACGGATGGTAATGAAGTTAGGAATAGCTGAAATGAGGGTAACGGGAATAACATCTCCTTGAGGAGAAAACACTTGAGACATACCAACTTTTCGACCTAGTAGCGCTTTCATGATAGGTAATTTGCATGTGTCCTAAAACTAAAAACTCAAAGCCCGTACACGGGTATTTCTTAAGATAGAACATCGCCAGAAAAAAGTAAAGGAATATTAGGGCATTTCGCCTTTGATGTGGAGAATTCGTGTGGGACATTCGGGATATGTGTGATATTGTCCGACTCTGCAAACTGCACGCGGTCGCAACGTGACATATGAAAAGACTATCGGTTACACAGAACATGGGAAAAAGGTATAAATGCTGTATGCCATCCATTTCACTAAATGAGTATATTATAGCTGATTCTCGTATTTGCCATGGGAAGCCTACATGTAAAGGTGCTCGAATCATGGTGTGGCAAATCCCGGACATGTTGGCGTCCGGAGCGTCTCACCAGGAAGTCTTTGATGCTTCCCTGGACTAGCGCCTCATCACATCTATGCAGCGCTAGAGTATGCCAGATCATTGACCCGGGTGAGTTTCGTGATCATCAATACTCGTGACGCGTCGGCTCATCAATGAATATATGTGCAGAGAAACAGAAAAATGTTTTAAGGAATATGACGCGAAAGCAAGAATTTTGTGGTTCGTCTGTTTTTTTCCGATATGCGCATTTCATTGATAATAGAAGCGACTTGCTGCCAATCGTCTTTCGTAAAATATCGCCAGAGCATGCGTTCGATAAACCGGCTGTAGTACTGCCGTTTTTCCATGACGTTACGAAAAGGCGGTTTGCACAACATTCCGTCCCAATTCGTAAGAGCCTCAATATCTTGGGGCGTATAGTTGCTCATAATGACGTGTTATCAATCAGATAGTTGATCTGGGTGGTTACAGTTGCAATATTTTCCTCCGGTGCGCGGAGAAATATTTCCGGAGAGATGGAAAATGCATCGCGTTTTGCGAGCAGCTCAGTCAATAGCTTTTCCTCACTGATCGTACCAATTCTGAATTTTTGTTCCGCAATTCGGGCCAAATCTTCCAATAGCCAACCCTGATCCTTCGTCAAAAATGCGATGTCTATATAATCCTTTAGTTCATCCCTGGAACAAAGTGCGGATGCCTTATGGGCAGCGAGATCTTGTAGGCTTGCCGTCCGGAGATTTCCAAACGGTTCAAACTCACTAATATTGGGCGAGCCATCGGCAATAATATCTATAACCATGTTGCTCTCACGATGCAAAAATCCTTTGTCCGCCGGAATAATTGAGCCCGGTTCAAATACATCTTCCAGTAACTCTCGCGCATGAGAATGGCCCGCCCAAAAATCGTGGTCGTCAACATGGGAAAACGTGAAAAAATCCAAATCATTGGATATGCGCGGAACGATGCCAAGTGCTTTCAGTAAAGTTCCTCCCGTATGAAAAAAAATGTCGGTAAACTTCTCATCTTGCTCAACACGAGATAAAAATGAAGATTGTGGTTCGGTTAAATCTTTGAAGTCCGTAATTAATCGTTCCATGTCGTCAGTATACGTGTCCTATCAACAAAATGTACAGACTATTTACAAGAATAGGATATCGAAAAAGCTCGCCTTGTAGGCGAGCTTTGTTCACATCTATAACCGTAGGATCTACACCGTCTTCATCGACACATCCACCCCCGCAGGTAGATTCAAGCTCATGAGCGTGTCTATAGTGCGCGGCGTTGACTCAATAATGTCAATCAAGCGCTTGTGCACACGAATTTCATATTGATCGCGTGCGTTTTTATGCACAAAGGTTGAACGATTCACCGTATATTTCTTTTTGCTCGTCGGAAGCGGAGTCGGGCCGGCAACTTTCGCGCCTTCCCGCTCTACCGCTTCCATGATCTGCTTCGCGGATTGATCGATCAGTTTGTGGTCGTACGCTTTCAATCGAATACGAATACGGGGAGGTACAACCTCGGGGACAGCTTCAGGTTTTGGAGTATCACTCATTACTCAAGAATTTTTGTGACTACTCCGGCTCCAACCGTTCGACCACCTTCGCGGATAGCGAATCGCATTCCATCTTCCATGGCAACTTTTGAGCCAAGCTCAACAGTGATGCTGATCGTATCACCGGGCATAACCATCTCTACTCCCTCTGCGAGAAACACCTCTCCCGTTACGTCCGTCGTGCGAACATAGAATTGAGGCTTGTACCCTTTGAAGAATGGAGTATGACGTCCGCCTTCATCCTTCGTAAGGATGTATACTTCCGCTTCGAATTTCTTGTGAGGGGTAATGCTTCCGGGCTTTGCCACCACTTGTCCGCGTTCCACTTGTTCTTTCTTCAACCCTCGAAGAAGCAGCCCTGCGTTATCACCGGCACGCCCTTCATCCAACTGCTTGTTAAACATTTCAATACCCGTTACCACAGTCTTTTGAGTATCTCGAATACCCACAATCTCCACTTCATCGTTAATCTTAATCGTTCCTCGTTCAATACGACCCGTTACCACCGTACCTCGACCTTCAATGGAGAATACATCTTCGATCGAAAGCAATACCGGCTTGTCAATGTCACGCACTGGTTCTGGAATCGCTTCATCCAATGCCGCGATGAGATCAATGATAGGTTTCGCATCTGCATCGTCGGGAGACTTTACTTCAAGAGCCTTCGTTGCACTTCCGCGAATAATT
>CAZSWB010000069.1:0-4998 GCA_964610675.1 uncultured Candidatus Saccharibacteria bacterium | reverse complement strand
ACCAGCCGGATGAGATTGCGCGTGCACTACCTTCCAAGGATGGAACAACGTACGACCTGTCTTTAGGGTGTATCGTGGACGGCGGGAATTTGCAACCGGGTAATATAAGTACTATTGCTCGCTTTGAGGAAGGCGCTTTCCATGTTATTCGACAAGGTTCGTTGCGCCTCGCGTAATCTGCGTATTACTTGTCTTAAATCAACGCCCGGAACGTCTTTAATACTGCTCCGAACGAAACGAGTAAGGCGAAAAGTAACAGAGTAAATCCGACAACCCCGAGTAAGGTGAGGACCGATACCAAGAGGGCACCGATAATTGCATGGTGCCAGAGCACGCCCTCCCCTTTTGTAAATAGCTTATTGGTTATGCTTCCAATAGAAATCACCATGCATCCGAATGAAATGAAGATGAGAGGGAATGTGCCAAAGAGTAGAAGCATACCTATACTCAACCCAATATTCGAAATGATGAGCAGTAGCACGATCGGTATAAAGAGGAGCACCCATGTCAGCCCGATGAGCCCGGACTGCACCGGATGTTTAACAATAAATTCCTTGCTTCCCGCAACCAGCTTGGGTGCTGCAAATATGAGGAGTAACGCAAGCAAAGAAGCGGAAACAATTGAACCGATGAATCCTCTCAAGGTAAATTGTGCCGCGCTTTGAGTTTCGTTTGATAAAACAACCTTTGTTTCTCCGCCTATGGTGGCTCCGTCATCGATGGTTGGAGTATCGCCATATGCAATAACATCCCCATTAATGACTGCATCCGACGTGATGACGATATTGCTTCCCGTTACTCGCAAAGATCCGTCAATTGTTCCGGAAATAACGGAACTGTCCCCCGCAATATATGCGTCGCCTTGAACATGGGCGGTTTTTACCATGCGGACTTCTGATCCTAACACAAACAAATCGTTCGCAATGATGGATGCGATGGAAACGATACTCCCTGCTACCCGCACATCATCTCTCACTTCTCCACTTATCGTCAGTAAGCGGCCGATTGCAAATACGCTGCTCGTTGCTGAGCCGGAAATATCCACCGTATCCCCTGCTGCAAATATGTCTCCTTGTACCGGCGCGGCAATAACCACGGAATTACTCATCGCATACACGTCGCCCTCCGCTTCGCTTCGCAGTGAAGCTACTTCATCCGAAATAGGAAGGAACGTAGCGCCCATCAGTGGTGCAACGGGCAATAACAGTAAAACAAGCGCAATAACAGAGAAAATTGAAGACTTGGTATCCATATGTCTTAAAACAGTATATCTAAAACTCCGACGTGTCACGAGGGGAAACTGTTTGAACCGCCCATGCAAAAAAGACGTGTATTTTGTTCCCCCATCCGTACATGGTTCGCAAAAATACGATTCTGCGCAATACCCAAGCGAAAAACCCGGTTAGTCGGAACCATTTTTGCTCAAATATGCCATACGCATCGCCAATCGGAATAATATCGCCTCTGTTGCGGTACGGACGCTTCTTCAGTGGTTGGTGTTGGATATATGCAAGAATATTTTTTGCAACCAAATCTGATGCTTGTACCGCCGCTTGCGCAAGCGGCGGATATTCATACCCTGCCTCCTGCACACGAGCTACATCCCCTATTGCAAATATCTCCGGATGATCCGGTACTTGGAATGCTCCGGATACTTTCAGAAGTCCCCGATCGGTCAGGAGTTTTTTTGGGAGAATTTTGGGCAGCGTGCTTTCCGTTCCCGCTGTCCAAAACACGCTGTTGCAAGAAATTATCTTCTTGGAGGCAAGGTGCACGGCATCTTCGGTAACTTTTGTGACCGTCTGTTTAAGCATGACTTGTACGCCCATGTGCTGCAAACGCATAAGTGCGGCTTTTGAAGCCTGCGGCGAAAGTTGTTCTATGAGACGATTTCCCGCATGCACAAGAATGATCTTGGTGTGGCTCATCGGGATATCTCCGTAATAGCTTGTCATTTCTTTGCGCAGTAAATCGGAAACTTGTCCCGCAAGCTCGGTTCCGGTTGCGCCGCCGCCCACAATGACAAAGGTAAGGAACTTATTCATTTCAAGCGCGTTTTTCCGGTCATGCATTTCGGACGCCTGTTCAAAAGAGTTAATGATTCGGTTGCGAATCTCAATCGCTCCGGGAAGCCACTTCAGGGCGAGCGCATGTTCTTGGGCTCCGGGAGTGTTGAAGAAACTCTGTTCTACACCCAGTGCGACAACGAGTACGTCGTATGAGTAATCCCCGACATCAGTATGCACGATCTTTTCTTTCGGGTTAATTTTTGTGACCTTGGCTTGATGGAAATCTTTTCCGCAACACCGCAACATCTCCCGAAGCGGTTGCACGATATGTTCTCGCTCAACGGATCCGGTCGCCACTTCATGGAGCATCGGGGAATACGTAAAATAGTTTGTACGGTTTATGAGCTCGATTTGAATACGATGGATGTTTGCCGGATGAATGAGTTTGTGTAAGCGATGATATGTCGCAACACCGCCAAACCCCCCTCCAAGGATGAGAATTTTCTTCATGGTGCAAATTTACGCTCAATTTCCTTTACGGTATTTTCTATTTCCTTCAATCGGTTTTGCAGCTTCTGCGCGAGCAGGAGGCCTCGTTCAAACTTCGCCAAGTCCTTTTCCAGATCCAACTCCCGGGATTCAAATTCTTGTACAATCCCTTCAAGTTCTTCGTACCCTTTGGTAAAATCAAACTTTTTTGCGGCTTTCTCCATATACTCTATATATATCACGAGCTCCTCTGATGGACAACGGATGTCAACGATCCTTTGGAAAGCGTTGTCGTTATCTCTTCCCCTTTTTTCGCATCCGAAGCATTGCGCATCACGATACCGGACTGTGTTCGCGTAATGCTGTATCCGCGCCTGAGCGTTTGTTCCGGGGAGAGCGCGAGGAGGATTCGCCTCATACCAAGAATCTTTTCTTGCGATGTTTTGAGCGTATCTCGAATACGCAACGACATGGAAGCGATGCGCGAAATCAGTTGTTGTGCGTTTTGAGAAGTTACTTTCAGTCTGTTGTTCATTACATGTGTCATGCTGATGATATTTGATTGTGTATGTGCAATATGGTCCGTGAGCGACCGAGAAAGTGAAGAAGTCATCCGTGAAATATCCAAAGCTACTTCTTCACGGTGCTTCACGAGAAGTTCCGCAGCATTGCTCGGAGTAGATGCGCGCACGTCCGCTACGAGCTCTGACAAGCACACGTCTCTCTCATGTCCGATTGCCACCACAATGGGTGTACGGGAAGCGGATACGGCGCGCACCACGTGCTCGTCGTTGAACGCCATCATATCTTCCATGCTTCCGCCTCCGCGAACCAATACAATCGCACCAAGATTCTTCAGGTCCGTATTTGCCGTCGCAAGCGCAGATATGATTTGTTCGGGAGCGTCTTGCCCTTGCACCTGTGTATGTATAAAAGAGATGAGAAGTCCCCCCTGCCGAGCAGAAAGTACTTTCAGAAAATCATGATAGGCAGCCGCATCCCTCGAAGTGATCAGTGCAATGTGCTCCGGAAAACGCGGAAGTGTACGCTTGCGTTCCAATGAGAATAATCCTTCTTGTTCCAGTTTATTTTTCAAGAGTTCCAACGCTCGTTTGAGCGATCCTTCTCCCGATGGGCGGACATTCTTTACCACGAAACTTAAAAAACCTTTCGCTCGCAGGTTTGGTTGCCCGGTAACTTTTACCAGCATTCCGTCTTCGATCTGCGTACGCAAATTCCAAACGGTCATGAAGCACTTTAAGACGCTTGTGTTGTCTTTCACGTCAAACGTCACCCACTTATTCTGGATAACACGGAATTCCGAAACTTCCCCTTCTACGGTGAGCTCACCCAGTGAATCAAGTGCAATATTGATCGCCGCAACACACTGACTTACGGTTAATATTATTTCCATAGTTTTATCGTACAACGATGCTACACTTTATGCATATGTCCCGAATGAATAAAGTATTATTTATCTTCGGCGCAGTAATCGGGCTTGCGCTCGCATGGTATCTTGGTTCACCGCTCTTTATTACAAACCGCGTAAGCGAAGAACTTCCGGGAACGCAGGTACAAACAATGCCAAAAGCGCTCGAATCTTCACCGATCGATACGCAACTTCCTCCGGCATCTTCTCCGCTTCCAACCCCGCTTTCACCCGAAACGCTTTCCGAAGGCACGTTTACGGGATTTGACAGCCTGCATCAAGCGTCCGGAACTGCACGTATCATTCGCTCCGATGGGAAAACATACGTTCGATTAGAAGAAGATTTTACCGTTTCGAACGGTCCTGACCTGTTCGTGTACCTTGGGAAGAACAACGCGTATGATGCCGATACAAACCTTGGCAAATTGAAAGGAAATGAAGGTTCTCAGAACTATGAAATTCCTTCGGATATTAATCTGGATTCGTATTCCGAGGTTTGGGTGTGGTGCAGAGCATTCTCCGTGCCGTTCGGAAAAGCAATTCTCAGGTAACTGTTACGTCTTAATAATGTTCGTCGTCTCACATTGCTTCATCTTTTGAAACATGGACAACCCCATCACGGTGGTGCGGCGGAGAATATATGGAGTAGAGTTTCATGGGTGCATCTTCTGAGGTGTTCAGAATATTATGTCGTACTCCTGCGGGTACGAGTACCGCACTACCATCACTGATGGCATGCTCCATCCCGTCCAGAACGACTTGCCCGCTTCCCTGTTCGATTCTGAGAAACTGATCCACGTCATGTACTTCCTCACCGATATCTTCACGAGACTGCAAACACATGACCACAAGTTGGCAATGCGATGCGGTATATATTACGCGTCGAAAATTACTGTTTTCCAGTGTTAATTGTTCGATGTTGCCAACAAATCTGTTCATACCAATACTGTACCTGCTTTCGGAGTGATGTGCTCCTCGTGATTGTGAATTGTTTGCTGTGCTTCAGTAATCTCTACGCTTAACTCCTCCGTACGTTCAAAGTTTGCGTCGAGCTATTTTCAATTCTCCGAG
>CAZSWB010000068.1:0-5061 GCA_964610675.1 uncultured Candidatus Saccharibacteria bacterium | reverse complement strand
CAGCGAAACCAGCGTGCCGATTGAAGTTCCGGCCGTCGCGCCCGGTGATATGGTGATCAGGGAAATCATGTTCACCGAAGCACTCAATCGTCCCGATTGGAGTGATTTTGGGACCCGCTTTGCCGTGTGTCGTGAAGTCGTGGGCTATTTTGATCACATTCGCTCATTGTCCCCTAAGTTGCAGACGGCGTATAACACCGGGGAAACAATCAGCTGCAATGAATACACACTGGGGTATGGACCGTCCATTGGTTCGATTAATTACCGTTTTTGCCGCAAGCGGGTTGAAGTACGAGTCACAGCCGGGGAAATTATTGGTACGGCAGGCGGCGGAACCGGACAGCGAGTATTTGACGTAGGATTATTCGACAGCCGCGTTGCGCCGGCAACCTTGGCAAATCCGCGCCGCTGGTGGTGGGGCCGTCGGCACGTTGCCCAGGTTGTATGTGCTATTGATTACTTCGCGCCCGGAGTAAAGGTTCAGCTTGAGCCGCTCTTAGGCGGCCACCCCAATGTCGAAGGCCCGCGTACCATTGAACCCCGCTGCGGACAAGTCATGCAAGATATCCCTGGCACTGCTCAAGGTACATGGGTTCCGCCCAATGAACGATTCATTGTCCATGACACGCCGCATTTAGCGCTTGTGCACGATCCCATCGATCCGCGCTTAGCTGCTTTTTCAGTAGGAGAGCGATTAGAAGCGATAGGCATCGCACCCACCGTGTACCGATTTACTCCTCGAGTCAGCGGATATGTGAATCGCGATTTTTCTGACATACGTGCCGATGGAAACGTCTACTGTTTTGAGACACAAGGGCCACAGCAACATAGGGACCAAGTAACGACAACAACAATTCTGCTGACAATGCCCTCGGATACTACTCTCCAGATCGGCCCGGGTCCTACCGACGGATGCGGTGATGGTCCGTGGCAGATGAACCGCTTTGTTGAGTTTGCCCGATAGTGGAAGTTCTAACCTAGCGGGAGCTTCACGGGCGTTACGCCCGTGGGCGAGAGCCGTTCCCGCCTCGTCCGGGGTATGCTTACCCCATGCGTCTTCATAAACAAGCCCATACCGTATGCAGGAACCAATACCATATTGTGTGGGTAACCAGATACCGCCACCCGACCCTATGCAATGGGATTGACGCATACTTGACGCTGAAGCTTCGCGAAGTATCCAAATACCATCTGGACTGGGAAATACTCGAGATTTGCATCGATAAAGACCATGTTCACATCCATATAGTGATTCCTCCCAAATATGCCGTCAGTACTGTGGCAAACGCCCTGAAAAGCAACACCGCTCGCGAACTCAAAGCGAAGTTTCAGCACTGGCTTCAACGGTGGTACTGGGATGACGGCGGTATCTGGTCACGTGGATCCTTCTCCTCTACCGTAGGCATTAATGAAGAGGTCATCCGCAACTACGTAAAACACCAGAGAGAGGACGATGCGGGACAAGCTCAGCTTGCCCTGTTATAAAAAGAACCACGGGCGTAGCGCCCGTGGGTGTCCATTTCAAAGAACATTGTGGTTTTCACGAAGCCAGTTGATGTTGAGAGGTTTATCAAGGCATTAAAATCGAATATCGAATGATATAATAAATCTATGGATGATATAGAATCAATCGCAATAAGGGTTCAAGAAATAGAAAGTCGAAACAAAAGGGTCGAATCGGATAAAGCGTGGGAGACAAGTTATACCCGACGAGTTTTCTTGATTGCTTTTACCTATCTAGCAATTGGATTATATATGTGGGCAATTTCAGTTCCGCAACCATGGCTGAACGCAATTGTGCCATCAGTAGGATTTCTTCTCTCTACGCTGACGCTACCATTTTTCAAAGAACAGTGGTTGAAGAGAAAAAATAAAAGATAGAAGTTACGATGATGCTGGCATTAGATGCTCAAAGCCAGTCAATTCGTGTTCAATTTTTCTCCAATTCAGAGTTCTAAGCACACCCGACAGAGGGAGCAAAACATTTCTGAGGTTTCTGGTGTTTCTATATGCGTATTAATTAAAGACATGAGCCAGTCAATGCACACCCAACAGTCAGAAAAATCAGAGGAGCAAAAAACAGCAAAATTCCAAGGGAAACGGTGTATAGCGTCAAGAATAGGATGCGGTTTCCACTAAATACTGACAATCCTAGTAAAAACACAACGACTGCAGATGTGATTGATCGAATGAAAAATCCGGTAATGGTAATCCAACTAGGATGAAGCCCCCAGGGGATATTTATGAGGCTCGCAAGCACAATAGTTGCGATGACAAATATAATTTTCTTCCTCTCAAGAGCGTTGATTTGTGTAAGAGAAAATGACCTATGATGACTAGTATCTGCATTGCCCATAACTTACTTATAGCATTGCATAGTATTCAACACAATAAATCGTTAAACAACATTTAAAGCCTGTATATCATTTTCCTCCACCCCTTCGTTTCTGGTTTTTGTTCATTCACATGTTAGGCCTCGGAAGCAGGTTCTTACTTCCTCTACCGCAGGGAGCAAGCTCTTGACAGAAATCAATTTTAAAAATATTATGCTACGGCGTGAATCTGTGGGATTTTGCTTTCCTGATTGATCCTCAACAATTTTCTATAAAATGGAAAAGGAGTCCTCAATGTTTGTTGCGTTCTGTGATTTATGGTGGCTTACACGCTCCTGTCGAAAAATAACAATCCTGTTACTAATAGGATCTGTTCTGGAACAGGTGCTACGGCTTACCGTGCCGCTTGTGCTTGGACGAATGATTGACGTGCTGTCGATGGATGATACGAAAGCCATTTACAATCAAGCTGGTTGGCTTACGACTTTGTTCGTTGCGGCCAGTAGCTTAGCTTTTGCGGTACAATTTTTTTTAAGACACGGAATCGTTCATTTGATTCACCGTGTGAAAGGAAATCTCATCTGTGACGCATTTGATCACCTGTTGAGCTTGCCTGTTGGATTTCACGAAATGAAAAACACGGGAAGTAAGACAAAGATCATTCAGAATGGTACAGAAAAAACAGTTGCTCTTGCACAGGCCTGGGCGGTTCAGGGACTACCGGTCATCATCCACTACGCGTTGGCAGCAGCTGTACTTCTTTTCATCTGGCGACCCGCTGGGTTAATTGTTGGTATCGTCGTTCCTCTCGTAGTTGGGTTGAGCGTACTTTTCTACCGATTAGGAACACAGCATCGCGAAGAGCGGCATGAATGCTACGAAGCGTCTGAATCCTTACTGGTGGAAAGTATTCAAAGCATTGCAACGATACAGTCGTTTCGAGTAGAGGAATCACACTCTCACCGAGTACGGAGTATCTGGTCGCGTGTATACCAAACAGGATTTAAAGAAATGCGTTTCGCAGACTTCGGGTACGTGATCCGCAACACCGCAATTGTTTGCAGTCTTGCTACGGTTATGTATTTCGGATTTAATGCGGTGGCACAAGGATTAATGACGGCAGGCACGTTCATTCTGGTGCTCGTCATCTCAATGAGGATGATGGATGCGCTATGGCCACTTGGGCAGATTATTGATGAAACAATGCACAATGCCCCGTCCCTTCGTCGGTTACGAGAACTATTTGCCATTACATCCGATGTGCAAGAAGCGCCTGTTGCGTTGGCACTTCAGCAATGCACTGGTTCTCTTGTGTTTGAAGGAGTGAAGTTTAGGTATCCAGGCAAAACGGAAAATGCTCTGGATGAATTCTCTCTTTCTGTTAAACCCAACAGTACCGTTGCTCTCGTTGGACCTTCGGGTGCTGGAAAATCAACAGTGTTCAAACTCGCTCGTCGATTTTCCGATCCAGATAGCGGAAAGATTCTACTTGATGGTTACGATCTTCGAGAGCTTAAGTTGAGTTTTCGACAGCATATTGCCGTTGTATCTCAAGAGATTGATGTGTTCAGTGGTACGATTGCTCAAAATATCGCATTTGGACGCACTGACTTATCTCAAGAAGATATCGAGCGATTTGCACGAATTGCGCATGTTGATGAATTTGTCCAAACGTTTCCGAACGGCTATGGAACGCTCGTTGGAGAACGGGGGCTTCGTCTTTCGGGTGGTCAACGTCAACGGTTAGCAATCGCGCGAGCATTAGCTGCTGATTGTCCGATAATCTTGTTCGACGAAGCAACGAGTCATCTGGATCCAGAATCCGAAGCGCTGATTCAAAAAGCGATGAGTGATCTTCTGGGATCGCGCACAATCATCATTATCGCTCACCGACTTTCTACTATTCGTCATGCTGACGTGATCGTGGTGATGGAGCGCGGGCGAGTAGTTGAACAAGGTACGCATGAGATTCTACGTTCAGTAGATGACGGAGTATATCGAAGGTACCTTCAGGTTCATGCAAGTTAGTCTTGCTGGAAAGGTATTGCTCTTTCGAGCCCTTTGCAATTCACATTGTAAGGGGCTAATTTTTTACTCAAAGCTTTTTGCAAGCATAGGAACTCGCAACAACTCTTGCTCCATTCTTCCCCAATCTAAAGTTTTGACACTTTTATTTTTTACTTGACAATTATACTTCAATAGAGTACAAGCAGATTACGATAGAAGATCTTTTAGAGTTTGGTATAACACCCTAATAATCTGGAGAAGTAAGGTGACAAAAGAAGAGAATAATCGAAAAATCTTCCATCTAACAGTAGACCTAATGTTTGCTGAAATTGAGGAGAAGGATCCAACATGCGTAGATCCCAGTTCACCCAGAACGTCGGCAGAGCTAAGGGATGAGATTAAGAAGTTGGGCGCTGACCCCGACAAGGAGTTGGAAATTGGACGTAAGCTCCTAGAGCAGCTTCACAATAAGCGAAACCTAAAGTAGTGATATGGAATTCAATACAAGCGGTGAGGCATTCGTGCCTAACCGCTTATTTCTTTACTCAAAACTTTTCTGACCTTTCTGGTGTTTATTTAAGCGCCTATTACCACCAAGAAGCAGGTTCTTAATTATTCTATTAAGTGGAGCTAGAGTAATCGATAAACTAAATCTGCCACTGTGAGTAATAAAAAACCGACTGTGTTTCAAGTCGGATGATGAGATGAACGATCACACCTT
>CAZSWB010000067.1:0-5113 GCA_964610675.1 uncultured Candidatus Saccharibacteria bacterium | reverse complement strand
ACATTCAAATCATTTATCTTCACCACCAAACCGTCTACCTGAAACGATTTTGAAAGCCGATGAGTTTCTTCGCGCGCAATAACGACTTCCACTTCTTTGAGCGAGGTACAATGTGCTCCTCCCGGAGGTACTGGAAATCCTATTTCCTTCAGCTTCTCATTTTCCTCTTTACGCGTGGCAACATCGATTCCCGAAGTTATCTCCCACGCAAAAAACCTCAAGTTTCGTTTTGCGGCAATCTTCGCATCTAACTGACGAATGGATCCCGATGCAATGTTTCTTGGATTCGCAAACGACGGAAGTCCTTCTTTTTTTCGGATCTCATTCATCCGGTTAAAATCTTTTTTTAAAATATATACTTCTCCACGAACTTCCACGCGCCGTGCAAGCGACTCATGAGATCGCAATTGTAACGGGATGGATTCAATCGTCTTGATATTCTGCGTCACATCCTCTCCCGTTTCGCCATCTCCGCGTGTTGCACCGTACAACAACACGCCATCTTCATACATTAACGACAACGCAACTCCGTCTACTTTAAGTTGCGTGAAATATTCATACTCGCCTGAAATAATTTTCTTGTTTCTCACTTCCCACGCCTCCAGCTCATCAAACGAAAAACAGTCATTGAGGGATAACATTCGCTTTTCATGGCGTATATGCGAAAATTCCGGAAGCGCCGCTCCTCCCACACGCTGCGTGGGAGAATCATTGGACGCAAACTGAGGAAATTTGCTTTCCAGCTGCTCCAGCTCGTGCTTTAAGCTATCCAAAACCGCATCGGAAATTTCTTGCCGATCAAGTACGTGATAGATATATCGATGATGTTCGATTTCTTTTTTCAGCGCCTCTATTCTGTGATGCGCTTCGTGCTTGTCCATACGGTACGACTACGGCTGCTCACAATCTTGAACCCCTCCACCAAATTCAATACGGCGTACCACATCCTTATACGTCCCGGAAGCAGTTAAATGAGGCGTTATGGTGTTATTCGCTATATCAAGTACCGCACATCCGGTTCCGTTATATGCCACTTCAACTCCTGGGCCGTAACTTATGGAATCCACATCCGCAACCTCTGCTTCCGTCACCGCATTCTGCTTCGCTATCCTATACAACATATGTTCAATACTGGAATTTGCAGCAGCAAACGATTGCTCAGTGATGAGATAGTTTTCTGCGGCACGAATATGTCGGGTAAGAATAGATGACAATACAATGGCAGCGGATGTCATGACGATAAACATTAAGAGAACGATGTATATAACGATGGAACCTTGGGTGTTTTTCATGGGGTTGGTGGTATTGTTACTTGTCTTGATGTGGCGGAGTTCTGAATCGTAATGGGAGCGATCCCGTCTTTTGTGGAATTCCCCGTCATAACAAGCGTAATGAATCCTTGGTTTTTCAAATCATCATTCCCGTCGACGTCACTTATCTCAATCACGAACAGCACATCGGATATTTCCACATTATTACTTGAAAGTCGAGTAAAATCATCGTTATTAAATGAGTTACCATCACACGATCCTGTCCTATTTCCAGGATCTTCCGCACGCTCAAATCGACTTGTAGCAAGGCGATATGAAACGCATCCGCTCTGCTGATTTCGGAAGAAGATCTGATCCCCATTTGGAGTAACATCAAATGTAGACCCGTACGATGTTCTTGCCTCCTTCACAAACGATTCAATGACAGACTGCATTTCCAGGATAAGTGCCCCTTGCTCGATGCTGTGACGCTCCACTTCGATAAAGTTACTAAACACTCCCGTCATAATAACAATGAAAATGGAAAATATTCCGATAGCTACAAGCAGCTCGATCAGTGTAAAACCCTTTCGAATATTCTTGTGTGAAGAAGATGCGTTTCTCAGTAATGTATTTCGAAGTAAGTTCTTCATGGCAGCCAATTAAACAATTCTTCTGTGAGCGAAATGCTTTTTGCAGCTCCTCCCTGTCCAGTCCAAGTAACCGTAGATGTTATCGTAACAAACGCCGGATCGTTAGTTATTTCCGCACAATCTGCCTGTAAGCTCCTACTAAATAGGGTGGGTTCGGAGCTGGGTGTATGTGTCCATACTTTATTTGCTTGCACAAACAGGCCCGGTTGGCTAGCGTCTCTCACCGTACTATTTTGATCGTCTTTAAAATTATCTACAATCACTGGATCGATCGTATATGTGTTGACTCCGTTATTTAGACAAATTCCAGAATACGAGATCCAGTCGTCCGCATCTGGAAGAGGTGGGGTCCATTCCCTTTGAATAAACCACGATGTATCTCGCATGGCTCGAGATAGATCAAGTCCCTCATGCGCAAGGTTTGTTGCGATAAATGTTTCTCTACCGGCTGCAACCACTTTGTTCGTCGAAGTGATTGTTTTTGCGGCATACGCTGAAGCGATAACGGCAATGAAGAGACCGATCAATACTTCTATGAGTGTAAAACCTTTTGTATGCATATTATTGAACTTCAATAGTGCCAAATGCAAATATTCTTATAGTACGCTCCGTTCCGTTACTCGCAACAAGTGTCATATCAACTGCGTCATCGCCTTTGCCGATAGGACTCCCGTCAGAATATAATACTACAGATGGCGGGACTCCTACAAAAAGCAATGATGTGGAACTTCCGGCACCCAGCGTCGTTTTCAATTCAGCCTTGGAAATGACATGATCCGTACTTGAAGCTCCAGGCGTAACAAATCTACTGCTCCGCGCCCTGACACGGCCCGGACCGTCATA
Organism: uncultured Candidatus Saccharibacteria bacterium; assembly: GCA_964610675.1. Taxonomy (GTDB): domain Bacteria; phylum Patescibacteriota; class Andersenbacteria; order UBA10190; family UBA10190; genus HO2-45-11b. The sequence goes on along the minus strand of CAZSWB010000067.1, from coordinate 2,367 downwards.
TTTCAATGCCCCCGCACCGGTGCTAACAGAATTTGCAAACAATATAATCTCACCGGCATTCGTATCGAAAGCAATACCGGTATCCGAACACGAAGCTCGCGCGGAGTCATCGACGACACCAGGTAAACACTCTGCAGGGCGAACTTGATTTAACGTCCGCTGCTTCGCATCAAGCAACAAGGCACGAATCGTTTCCGTGTCTGTTACCAACTCCTGATGTGCTCGTATGGTCGGGATCGCAGTAAATGACATCGCTGATACGATACCCACTATAGCAGTAATTACAACCGTTTCGACTAAAGAAAAGCCACTGCTTGCATTCATGGTATTAGTATACTCCAAGAAAACTAAAAAACCTATCAACATACGTGGGATTCACCATCAATATGAGTGCCGCACCAGCAAGGAACGGGCCGAATGGAATGGCTGTTTTTCCGGTTACACGGTTGCTGGCAAGCAAAAATATGCTCACCATTCCACCAGCAAACGACGCAAAAAATAGCAGCGTAACAATGCCTTTAAGCCCCAGTAAAATAGCCAAAGGAATCATCAGCTTCACATCTCCGAATCCCAGGCCCGCTCCTCCTGTAAGTATCCAGAGCAGATATAGGCTACCGACTCCTACAAGAATTCCGAATGCCGTGTCCGTAAAATCAACCCTTACGAGCCATGCGTGTAGAAGCGCGACACCCGTAAGCAAATAGATATATCCATCGGGTAACAGCATTAATTTGCTATCAATACGGATTAACACGACCAGAATGCACGCAGCGATAAATAGAAGAATATTCCCGGAAGACAGAAGAATAACTGCAAGCAGTCCGGTTATCAGTTCAATAAGGGGGTAATGGACAGGAATTTCCGATCTGCACCCTCTGCACCTGGCACGGCTGAATACATACGAGAAAATGGGAATAAGTTCAATTGCCGTCAACGTCTTGTTACAGTGCGGACAGTGCGACCTTCCCGAGAACGCGCTTTTCGACGACCCATACCTCTCTGCAAGTACATGCAAGAAACTGCCAATAGCAGAACCGAATACAAAGAGAATAAACGCTATCGCTGCATCGACGATCATATTCGTAATAATAGCACGTCTCAGGATTCGTGTCTGAAACAGCAAACAAACCTCCCGCGGAAGCCGTTAATCACAGATCAGCAGCAAGTCGATTCTTATGGGCATGTATGCTGAGCCGTACAATCGGTACCTACAATTCTTGACGCTCCAGTACTGTCTTTACAAAATCTCCTACTCGGTTCGCTTTTCAACGGAGACTGGATGCAAAAAGCATTCTGACTTGAAGTGGTCACTATAGAATCTGTCGCACCGGTTGCGCTGTCGGTATCTTCCTTTAATAACGTTACGTAATCGGCTGTTTCGATCGTGCCACAATTCTGCTCATTTGTACCGTTCGTAAAACAGTCGGCAACAGTCGTAAACATTACAGGATTTCCTGTCCCCATATATTCCGCAAGGGTGCGCAATTGAGTAACGTTAGACTTTATCCGCACATCTCCCGCTTTTGCACGCGCATGGCCGAGCGCCACAAGTACCAGAGCTGCCAAGATACCGATAATCGCGATAACAACGAGCAATTCGATGAGGGTAAACCCGCTTTTCTTTTTTAGTTGCATGTGTATAATCTCAATAGATGAATAATCTGGTTACAGTATACCAGAACCTGTTTCGCGCATACAACAAGAATCCCCGCACATCGTACGGGGAAATTCATGCTTGATCAGAATTCTAATCAATTCATTACGGACAGGTAACTGCTGAGCAGTTTGCTGTCGTTATTTTCGCTATCCCTGTACTATCAATACAGAAGAAAGTTGTCGCGCTGCTTTTCAGCACGTTCGACACACAGTATGCAGTTGTACTATCCACAGAAGTAGGGGTAGCAGCACCTGATGCAGCTGTTAAATCTGTTCTGATAACACCAACGCTTACTTCCGTTCCCTTACAGTTTGCAGCATTCGCCGTTCCAGCGAAACAATCTGCAACCGTAGTATAAGATCCCGGGCTTGAATTATCATAAATCTGCTCTGCGAGTGTTCGCAATTGAGAGAGATTGGACTTGATTCGCGCATCGTTAGCTTTGTCACGAGCATTTCCGAGTGCTACGAGCACCAAGGATGCCAAGATACCGATAATTGCGATAACGACGAGCAATTCGATGAGTGTAAACCCTTTTTGTTTATTATTCATATACACTCACCTCCCTTCGTATAGTTCATATGCATCAATAGTACCATAGATTATGCGATTACCAGAACCAAATCGTAAATCGGCAGCAAAACGGATGCGACTATCACTCCGACACCAATACCGAGGATGATAATCAACAGCGGCTCAAGCAGCACAGT
>CAZSWB010000066.1:2004-5115 GCA_964610675.1 uncultured Candidatus Saccharibacteria bacterium | reverse complement strand
ACGATCCGGTCGGTATTTGTATAACGGTAATTTCTTCAGGTGGTGTCTGCCCTGCATTATCTAGTGGACTGCGTAATACCGCAAGATGCTGCAAGTCTTTCTGTTGTACGTATACAGCATCATCAGATCCGGCCCACCAGGATCGTTCAAGCAGAACATCTTCGGAACCATCCAGTGCCGCCGGAATTGGTTCTCCTGCAAATTTGCCAAGCGGTACTTCTTTCACAATCGCTCCAGATAAAACAAGAAACAAGTCTACTTGGGGCGTGCCGTTTTCATCCGCCAATGGAACAGTTTTCCAGGCCACCGATATAGCGTCTTTATCATCTTTGGTAGCAGTCGACGAGACAAAGTACCATGCAGCCGCTCCTATAGCCACACATACCACTAATATAATTGGGAGTAGTTTATTGATATTCATAAGTGGGCGGTGAGGGACTCGAACCCACGGCCTTTTCCGTGTAAAGGAATTGCTCTACCAACTGAGCTAACCGCCCGTATTGCGTCTCTGTGCGGCCGGTGGGACTTGAACCCACAAACCCGTAAGGGTCATAGAACCTCAATCTATTGCGTAAGCCTGTTCCGCCACGGCCGCGGATTGGAGAAGGGTACCTATTTCATGCAGGATAATCAAGTTATTCTTAATACGGAACCTCCCCTGATAAAACCCTCTGGTTGTTTGTGTTGTTTTGCCAGGGCAAGTGCCGCCCATTGTCTGTCGAGCTTCTGTTTCTTACGACTCAGATGGATTACTTCCTTGTTGTAGTACATTGCCTGATACAATGGAAAGGCTTTTTGCTTGGCAAATAGAAGAACGTATGCCCGGGTTTGATTTTGGATAGTACCAGAACAGCCGATGAGGCGGGTAATTGTTTCGTTAAGCCACTCAAGATGTTTTTTGCTGGCAGACATAAAGCCTATGTAAAGGGAGACGCTGCTTCGCCACCTGGTATCCCAATATGCGTGGGAATGACCATCTCCATCAAACTCGCCTCGAATGTAATCCCAGAAATATTGATCCGGTACATTAACCTCTCCGAGAGTGTGTGACTTGCGAGGCGTAATGCCAATAGAAATCAGCCAATTATACAAAGCAACATCGCCAAATTGAACTCGAAGCCCTCTTTCTCCGAAGCCGCTTTTTTTACCAATACTGTTATTTATTCCTAAGCATTTCTTGAACGTTACTAATTGTTCCCTGTCGACTGAAGAGAGATTGATATGCCTCCCGTCTGAATAGAGACAGCCATCTGAAGCGAGTAGGCCACAGGCATATGCCAACTCTGATGTCCAGGAAGGATTAATTACTCTTTTCGGCTTGGGTCCTCGTTTTCCCACTCCTTTATTGTACTCTTTTCGTTCTTCCTAGAGAAGGTGTTCTTGTTTCTCAATTTGAGGCAGCTGTTTCTCTTCTTTCTTCACAATCTCAATAATCTTCGGCAGCTTTTGAAAATCAGAAAGTAACACAGGTCGCAGATTGCCGGAGTATAATGCAGCCGCTGGGTGATACATTGGCACAACAACCTTTCCTTTTCTGCGCTTTGGTTGCCCGTGAATTTTTGAAATTGAGAACCCTGGACCAAGTAAAAATTCCATAGAAAAGCGTCCCAACGTTACGATTACTTTCGGGTTAATGATATCAATTTGACCTTGAAGCCAAGGGGCGTATGTTGCAATCTCTTCCGGAAGCGGATCGCGGTTTCCTGGCGGGCGGTGTTTGATGCAGTTTGCAATAAAAACATCTTCTCGCTGTAAGCCGATAGATCCGATCAGCTCGTTTAAAAATTTCCCCGCAGCTCCCACAAAAGGTTTCCCGAGCTCATCTTCTTTTTGACCGGGCGCCTCCCCTATAAACATAATTTCTGCATCGATACTCCCATCACCCGGTACCGCTTGTATTGCGGTTTTGTAAAGATCGGAATGTTGCATGCAGTATGCGAGTTGCTGTTCGTTTACTATGCGAAGCGCTTCTTCTTTTTCTTCGTACGTCATGCTCGGTGTTTCTTTAAAAATTCCAAGTCATAAGCAATTTGTTCGTCATGTTTCGTTTCCAGAATGAAGTTTACGTGCTGAAAGTCCGAGTGTGCGAGGACGGCTTGCAATCCTTGTGCGCCAATAGCTCCCATTCCCAGGTGTTCATGCAGATCACGATGACTTCCAAGCTCCTTCTTTGAATCATTGATGTGAACCAATTTGAGTTGTTTCACACCAATATTTGAACGAAATTCTTTCATTGTGGTTTCCAGTGATTCCGCAGTCCGTATGTCATACCCTGATGCGAACATGTGGCACGTGTCGAGGCAAATATGGACGTCATCGCGCCCAAGCCCCTCAAGAAGTGTTGCAAGTTCCCCAAAAGAATCCCCAAGTACCGCTCCTGCACCCGCGGATATTTCAAGGAGGAGTGTTGTGGTGAGCTCCTCATCGGTTTCATATATTTGTTTCAGTCCTTGTATCGCTTGTTGTAGAGCATCGGTGGGTACTTCGGAAGAGGTTTTGTCGGTTATGTGATCCTTTGCACTTCCCATATGGGTTACCACATACTTGACCCCAAGTTTGGTGCCTCGTATCAACTCTTCGCGTACGGCATTAATGGAGCCGTGATATATCTTCGGATTTTTTGATGCAAAGTTGATGTAATAGGGGGTATGAATGTAGCTTTCGAAGCCGTATTCTTTTGATCGTTTTTTAAATAAATCAGCTTGTTCGTCGGTGATAGGTGCTGCACCCCCGCCGCGCGGGCTTCGGGAAAAAAACTGGAAACATTCTGCTCCCATTTCCTTTGCATTCTCAGGTGCAATCGAAAGACCTCCTGCCGCGGATACGTGGAGCCCCACCCGATGAGTTTGTGTGGTCATGCGTACATGCTACAACGTATCTGTGGGAATGCCCAGATTGCTAAATTATTTATTTTTATCGATATCTATATAGCCTAGCTAAATCTTTCAATAGTTACATGATACGATGTTTTTATGCGGAAGAAACCAAAAAAGCTGAATATACGAGCGTACCAATGCAAGGAAAAGCCACTGTCAGGGCATCGATTTATTGACATTATTCCTCAAGCTCGAAAACTGCTTCGCATGTTGCAAAAACAAACAAAGCGTCGTG
>CAZSWB010000066.1:0-1994 GCA_964610675.1 uncultured Candidatus Saccharibacteria bacterium | reverse complement strand
ACGGTCAATATATTTTCACAAAGAGAAGATATTCTTTGACTTCTTCTGGCAGCACATGCTGCAAAAACTACCCTCTGATCGTGCGAGAAGATTAAAGTATTTGCCGTGTGCGCTTGAGATAATAAGAAAGTCGCATCACGATCCTGTGAGCTTTATAAATATAAACCAGCCAGGAATTATCAAGCATGAATTTAGGGGAATGGCACCTGACGGAATAAATTTTTCTGTGGTTATTCAGGAGGATCGAAAAACAAATAAAAAACAGTTTTTAACCGTCTACCCTGCAAATCCAGAATAAAAAGAGCCCCACCAGGTTGCTGGCTCAGAGACCAGCGGCGGGGATCTATTACGAGTATATAAATTCTTGCAGTAAAGTCAATAGTGAGACTTGGGTTTTTGTTTCGGTAGCCGGAACCGCGCGCCTCCTCACTCCCACCCCCTCTAGCCCTGCTTGCCGGCAGGGCTTTCTCGTGCCTTACTTCGCCAAGGCTTCGCGGGACGAGCAGGGGGAAGTTATAAGTGCAAGCTAATGCAGCTAACGAAGATATAAGCTACGTCTACCGCGCAAGCGCGTCTGCGCGTATCTCTCGGATTACGTTGACTCGCACATCGCCAGGATAGGTCAATTCTTGCTCTATTTGTTTTGCGATATTTTGCGCAAGTGTGATTGCCGCCAAGTCGTCGATTGCCCCGGGTTCTACAAAAACGCGAATTTCTCTCCCCGCATATATTGCGTATGCTTTCTTTACGCCTTCATAGCTCGTAGCAATCTGTTCGAGATCATCCATGCGTTTAATATATTCGTCCATGTTTTCCTTCCGAGCTCCGGGACGCGCCGCTGATATTGCGTCCGCAACTTGCACGATGATAGCTTCCTTCGTGTCGAACGGGTAGTCTTCATGATGAGCCGCTGCAGCTTTGATGATCGCTTCGTCGATACCGAACTTCCTCATGATTTTTTCACCGATCTCTACGTGATTTCCTTCCACTTCATGGTCAATTGCCTTTCCTATATCGTGGAGTAACGTAGCTTTTTTTGCGATGTTTACATTTGCTCCGAGTTCTTCCGCCAACATCATCGCAATGCGGGCTGCTTCCCAGCTGTGGCGAAGAATATTTTGACGATAGCTTGTCCGGTACTTCATTCGACCGACTAATTGAATGAGCGCAGGGGGAAAGTCAACGATGCCAAGGTCATATACGACCGATTCTCCTGCTTCGCGCATATCATCATTAATCTTTTTCTTTGCTTCTTCTATTACTTCCTCTATCCTGCCGGGGTGTATTCGTCCGTCCTTGATAAGGGCTTCAATGGATTTTTTTGCCACCTGTCTCCGTACCGGAGAAAATCCGGAAATCATGATCGAATTCGGTGTTTCGTCTATGACAATTTCGCAGCCAGTAAGGCGTTCAAGATGCTGAATATTGCGACCTTCCTTTCCTATAATCCTTCCAATCATGGATTCGTCAGGAACATCTACGTAGGACGTAGAGTTTTCCGCAACATGAGAAGATGCATAGCGCTGAATGACAAGTGAAAGGATGTCTCGCGCTTTTTCCTCCAATTGGTGCTCACCTTCCTGCTCTAGTTTGCGTACGCGTCGTACAATTTCCTCCTTCGTTTGGTCTTCCGCTTGTTGCAAGAGTCGTGCTTGGGCTTGCTGTACCGTAAGACCGGAAATTTCCGTAAGATGTCGTTGTTCCTCTTCTTGGAGTGTGGAAAGTTTTTCTTTTTCCGCATCTATTTCTGCGCGTGCAGAAGCAAGCTCTTCCTCTTTTTGTTCCACAGATGATATTTTGCCATCCAGTTTTTCCTCGCGATCGGCGATACGTTTCTCAAGATCAATAATTGTTTTGCGGCGCTGATCTAATTCCTCTTCGGTTTTTTCTCTTGTTATGGATAGCTGCTGTTCTGACTCTTCCTTTAATTTGGCGATTTTCTTTTTTGCGTCTGATAGTTTTTGCTCGATTTTAGAGTCGAGATTTTTCGCTTT
>CAZSWB010000065.1:0-5128 GCA_964610675.1 uncultured Candidatus Saccharibacteria bacterium | reverse complement strand
ACGCTCGTTGGTGAGGCCGCTATGGTATTTGCAATATTGCTGGCTCCAGTTGCCCTCGTACAGGTCGTAAGCGGATTTCAGCCGTTCTTCGTATTCCTCTTCGGTATTGCGCTTACCCTTCTATTCCCTCGCATCAGCCAAGAGTCCCTCAAAGGAAAAGACTTGGCACAGAAGTTTGTCGGAATATTCGCAATAGTCCTTGGGACAATTATTATTGGGTATTTATAGGATCGCCAGACGTTCAGACGTCTAAAATGGCTTATCGCCCACAAACTCTATGCCCGTATGGGTGTGAGGAAAGTCAACAAAAAGCGACATGGTTAGTTGGCTCATCGTTGCGACCGGATTAATCGTTTCAATCCGCCAGCCATTCAAGTAACACATATAGTGTTCAATCAACAACCAATACCATGCTCTCATGAATGTGGTGTTTTCTTTATAAAAATTCATTCATCTGATTTTTTGTCGTAAAGCACTTCTTTGAGTTTCCAGAAGGTACTGCTACCATCTCTAATTAAGTCATTAATGAGAGCGTATGTGTCGGCCTTAGTATCTGGATTGTTATAGAGAATTTTGAATGCTTCAAACCACTCTTTATCAACAGAAAAGGGAATCCGAGATTGACCAGTGCTAATACCACCCTCTAAGAGATAGAGCCGGAGGATCACGATCGTGTCTAACGGTGCTGCTTCTGCAAGCGGTACTATTGATTTTACTAGCCCATACTCCCAATCCAGAACGCCTTGCGAGTCCTCTAGCGTTTTGTGTACTTGGGCCGCAAGCCATTGTAGGTCATCAAAAACATTGTTCTTCGTGTTAATCCAGAAGCCAAACTCTGCCAACAGTTTCGTATCCTGTTTGCTATCCAGTATCCAGGTCCAAAAATCTTTAAGGCGTTGCTTACTCCATGATTTCTTTTGTAACAATTCACGCGCCTTGGTGTTATCTCCGGAAATTACCGACCGTCCGATAAACGAGACAAACTTTGAGTGACGTTCGATATTTTGAATGTTCCAAAACGCCTTGAACAATGGATGATCAAATCCAAAATCTTCATAGTACGCAAACGCCAATGCGATGTGTGTGGCGATACCTTCATCAAGCTCAATGGCATATTTCCGTTTCGTGTACTTGTCCGGGGAAAGCGTAACTGCCTTCTCGTATAGTTTTTGTATCTCCGGATCGAAGAACAGCTCCTCATAGAGATTAGTAGATAAGTACCCCTCCCATGCTGCCAAAAAGAGATCCGCCTTAATTTCTTCGGCTGGAAAAATGAGATGGAGAATATCCTGCTTAAACCAAGCTACATCGCGGAAATAGAAAGAAGGAAGGTAGTGGCCAAACAAGAACATAATAGCTTGCGTCTCCTCTCGTTCGACAATGTTCTTGTAGAGCTGTTTAACATCCTCTGCAATTTTCCTGCCCTCTGCTTCAAGACACTGACCATCAAGGTAAACAAACATCAAAAATGCCTCTATCGAACGGCCTCGAACGGAGTTAATCGCATTGTGCCATGGATCGCTGACTGAATATTCTTTTTCTCCTGAAGCTCTCTCCTTATTTTTTGCGGTGGGCAGCTGCTCATCTTTAGGTGTCGGATCATTGTATTGAAGTAGATATGCAAAAATCAAAAGCAAGGCATCCCTTTTATCGGCAAAATCAACGATGGGCTTCGTATCTTCGGCACGAAGAAGCCCTTGTAAAACATCAGCCATTAGTTCGTGTACGGCACCCCAGCGTGCAAGTAGCTGTTCTCTCCCTTCTTCTAATATATTCTCAAATGAACGAGCCGTTCCAGATTGTACGATAGCCTCCATCAGGCTAAACAGTTCGGGCACATCAGCATCATGCGGAAAACTCTTTTCTCGAATCAGGTCATGCAGGGCGCGAAAGTATGAGTACGTATAATGAGGATCAAGGTTTTCTCTATCAAAGAATAATTGAGCGTCACGTAAGAAATCATTCGGCCTCGATGTCATCTCTTGCTTTAGTCGTTCGCCCACACCTTCTACGTTAATTGGGCGGTGGAAAGGAGTATCTCGGTATTTTTCTGCCAAAGCCTCATGTGTCCACTCTGTCTTCATTTTTTCAATTATTAGTGAGATCGGACCACTCCATACCGAAGCGTCAGGTGCTTGTGGCAGCACTTCACGAGCATAACCATCAAATTGAATAGTTGGAGTTGGATCGTGTTTTTTATCAAGAGATATACCTAGTATATGTTCTATTCGCTTCTTTTCTGTATCTGCAATCTCTACTTTGGCGAAGGCGCTCACCAGTAACCGCCACGCATATACTTTGCGCCAGTGTTGTTCCTGCTCGTCATCCACTGACGCGCCAAAATAATTCAAGACCTTATTCACGTACTCATGCCTATCACTTTCAACCAGCGCCGGAAAGGTTCGCGCTAATGCCGCATAATACTCTGCACCAGAGACTAGTTCATGGTACTTATCAGTATCAAAAACCCTATAGAATTTCTTCTTGAGGTCTTTCTTAAATACGTCTGGGCACAAACTCAATACAAATAGCTGTAATCGCCACATTGCCTGACTGTCGGGCAACGGCTGGAAATACTTTTCATATATTGGCCGAACAGCAGTTTCGTCAGAGCATTTTGCTCCAATTATTCCCTCCGCTAATTCTTTTACAATTGCGGCAAGGTTTGTAATGTCCTCACGATATGATAGGCGCTCCTTATGGCCCAATTTGAGCTTGAAGAAGTCAACATCAAGAAAATGATATTCTGCAACCTCAAATACTTCCGTGTTTCTTTCCTTCGTATTAACAAGAATGGCATCTTTGAGCGCCTTTGTTGTAATTGCTAATGCGCTTTCTTTGTGACCATCATCAACACTAATTAGATGCTCAAATACTTGAGTGTCGCTCAAATCGCTAAAGTAGAAAGGAGTATCGTCCACATACTGTTTTTCGCTTTGGTTGACTTCCTCTTTGGTTCGGATAGCTAATATCGCCTCGGCCAGTATGAGAACGCTGTCGTAATCCTTGGCCTTAGCAAGCTCTTCCAGCATCTCCTTATACTCAAACCCCCATTGGTTGAACTTTCCCATTAGAGCGGGCCAACGCTGCTCACGAATCTTCGGCACGACCCGTGCCAATTGCTCTGCAGGTAATCCGCTACAAATGCGCAAAAACTGATCAACGACTTCGGGATTAAATTTCTCCGCTTTTGTGGCAGTATCCTCATCGAGTAAAATTTCCGTGGCTTGCGTCGGTGCTTTCGCGAAAACATTTGTTAGGTAAATTAATTCCGGAGTTCTGTATCCGTATTTAGTTGGATCAGCAGCTTTCTTTTTTACGATATCCAGAAACCCGTTTTTCCAAAGCCATTCAAGCCAGCGCTCATCAGCCTTGGAAAAGAAGTACTGTCGCGCATCAAAGTTTAAGCTAATGAGTTCACGCACTTTTTCGATGCTACCTGGAAATTGAATTTTTTTATTCATAATTCACTCTTCTGTATTATCCTGCATCGGCCCAGCAACTAAAACACTATCAATCTCTTGGTGAATATCAATTTGACGAGCCAAAGCATCACGCATAATTCTCGTGAAATCTGCTATCAATCGCTCAAAATCTAGAACTGTGAAAGTTGTAAAATCAAACTTCGGTGCGATGCTTCCATGATGCGCTAAGTTATTTAACAATCCGAATAATTTATTTATTTCGTCGGTGAGCTCACTTCCAATTCGAACTGAACCATAGTTCTTAAACACTTCACTTTTGCGTTTCCCCCTCCAAAAAGGATAAAGGATCTCTCGTAATGAGTTCGCGGCTTGTGACATCCAATCTGGATTACTCCTGCACTCTTTCCTTGAAGCATATATTGCACCCCTTAACATATCCGAGGGCTTTACTTTATGGCCAGAAAATAAATATAAATCATCTAATCTTGCACACAAAGTTTCATCCTCTGAAAGCAAGGGTGGTGGTGGTAATAGTTGCTCCCCGACAGACTGGGGAAGTGATTCATCGTCCATATCTTATTGCAGCCCTGCACTTGTCCCGACGGCTAAACTCAATTTCTCAACTCCTTGTTTAATTTCGGGCAAAAGAGAATTTTCCTTCCATATGATTTCCAGATTATCAACAAGGTTCTGATAATGGGCAATTTGCTTATCTTTTGGCGCATTAAACCTATCCCATACGGCATCACCGTTTGCTTCCAGGTCAGCCAGCAGGTCCGATAGATTGGCCAATACATCCGATGATTTTAGAAGCAAAGCGCCATAGGGCATTTCATAAATATGGACGAGGGCATTTTGCTTGCGCTCTTCCCAAGACAAACTTTTATCAGGTTCAGTGACATGGCCGACAAGCATAGCCACATTCTCGCCAAATTCTTTTTCAATGTCGTCCAGTGTTATCTTTCCATCGCTATCCTCAACCGTATCGTGCAAAATACCGGCAATAACAACGTCTTCATCAGCACCGGCCCGAGCCAAGATAAGAGCGATTGAAAGAGGGTGGATGATATATGGAATATCTTTACCTTTTCGTGTCTGCCCGGCGTGAGCAGTAATTGCGAAACGGATCGCTTGTTGAATTTTAGGAGTGAATATCGTATTCATATTATCTCTAATATTGGCTTCTCGCATTCCAAGCTAGCCCCTCATCGAGTTTGTAGTATTCGGACATAGTTAAGTTGATATTATGACTCATTGCCAAGTTGTAATTCTAGCGATTGACGAACAAGTCCAATCACATATGGCAGATCCTCGGCTTTCGAGAAGCTAACTTCAACATCACCATTCCCCCAACGACCAATATTAGTGATGTCTTTACAAATCCCCTTAGGGTCAATAACATCAGCAAAGCGCATATTTAGCGATAGGCGCAAACGCTTAGCTTGCGGGACCACATCCACAAAATTAGTCTCGGCCTTATAGGCAACATAAATTTTTAAGAACTCCTCGCTCACACAAGGGTCGAGCGCAAGTACCGCCTTACGAAATGCCTCAAAAAGTTCCTGCACTCCGCCTCCATACATTTCGCTGCCTTTTACCAAATACGGATGATCATTGATAGTGTATTCCGTAGGAACTGTTATTTGAGGACTGTAGGAATCAAGAATATCGCGAGACAATGTCGGAGCAGACCAAACGCCAAC
>CAZSWB010000064.1:3458-5144 GCA_964610675.1 uncultured Candidatus Saccharibacteria bacterium | reverse complement strand
GAGAAAGGTAGAAGAGCGATCCGATCAGTCCTCCGCTGTCGCCCAGATTCGAGCGATGCAGCGTGGGAAGTTCGAGAAAGATACGGTTGAGCGAGTACATATGAGCCGTAACTTGTTCTACTGAAATGTCTCGCATCATCGCTCCTCCGAGAATAATGATGTGAGGCGACCAGAATACACACGTGTTGAGCAACCCCATAGCAAGATGCTTGGCTGCTTCTTCCCACACTGCCGCATCGGTAATTTCCTTCGGCTTTTTTCCGAATTGTTTTTCCATTGCGTTACCGCCTACGTGCGCTTCCAAGTGTCCGAAGCCGCCGCATCCGCACTGCGGACCGTTCGGATCGATAATCTGATGGCCGATTTCAAATCCGTATGCGCTTGCATCGATATTCCCTCGTACGATTCTTGAACCGCCGACACCCGTGCTCACCGTTACGTACACCACAATATCTTTGTTCTTTCCTCCGCCCGCATGCGCTTCGCCCAACGCCCACATCGCAGTATCGTTTTCCAGGCATACGGTTGTGTTCAGGCGCTGCTCCAGTTCTTGTTTGAGCGGCTTGTTGTTCCAATCGGGCAAGTTGGGCGCATTCATAATCTGTGTGTGACCGCTATCCATGGGGCCGGGAAGACCGCCCGCCATGCCGGTGATATGCCTATCGCCTGCGAGTCGCGTCGCCGCTTCCGTAAGATGTTCGATTCCTTCCGAGAAATCCCGTGGCGTCGGATATTTGATCACTTCTCCAAGCGTTTTGCCGTCCGTGGAAGCGGCAATTCTTGTATTCGTACCACCGATATCAAAGACGATGAACATGGTATGAGTATATCGTACCTCAAAAGGAGCGGATAGTTCATATGTATAGGACACTATGATAGTGGCAACAAAAAACGGGATTTTGGGAAAATACCATCTATAAACGGGGTTCATTATTCTCTTTACACAGTAAATAAATAGAAATAATATTATCAGCGATAAGCGAGATATACACTGAATGCATGTTTAGTGTATATGCAAATGATCACTGATTGTTTGGGTGTCCCAATAAATAGTAGGTAGAATTGCGGCCATATCGGCAATGCCCGAGAATAATTGTTACAAAATGTTACAATAGGAAAAATAATGTAACGATTAGCGCATGGTCGAATTAACTCAAAGGCAACTACGTATTTTGGATTTCTTGCGTAGCAATTGATTCTGATTTTTTCGACATTTATTTGAGATAGTCTACTTTTTGAGCTGATACGGGATGCAGCTCAATAGTTTCCCGAGAATATGAAAACAAGATATTGAACGCATCAAAAAAACCCACTTGTCCGAGAAAACCGTGAGGCTGATCCGTCTCCACAAATACCGTGTCACCAATCCATTCATAGTTATCCAATACGTATTTTACCGGTACTAAATATCCCTTGTTTTTCTTCCCCGCATGGTTAAAACCAGCAACCTTTACTTGTGTAGCATGTTTTAAATCAATTTCGCATATCTGAGCAAGTCCGACACTAAAGAGATTATGATCAGATCCAGAATCAATTAACCCATGAACTTTAATCCGTCTTTCATGACTGCACATAATCAGCGTCACATACGGTTTTGGTACTTTAGAATCTTCTCCGGCTGGGGTATATTTAATTTTCATACCTTTACGAATCACTCAATCGTAATAAAATGCATATCTGAACTTG
>CAZSWB010000064.1:0-3448 GCA_964610675.1 uncultured Candidatus Saccharibacteria bacterium | reverse complement strand
ATGGGGTCGTTGTAACCTTTCTTTTTTGCTTCCGTCATAACGTCGCTAAGCACAGTTCCGTGGGCAACCACTTTATGAGTTTCTTGCTCTAAGGCAAGCCACTGACCTCTATACTTCCCTTCGTCGATTGGAGGCATTTCAATTATTTTTTCTTTTTCCATGTTTTTAGTATACCTCCATCCTTTGAATTCAGCTATGTCGCTTCAACCCTCACCACAGAAAGCTGGTAAATGCCCGCAAAACATGATATTTCTTCTCCTATATGGTTCCAATTGCTTCTTACTTGGTGGACACTCATGCTCGATTCATGCCAGTCTTGTATTGGAAAAGACTGTAATTTGCGCATACCTTGTTTTTTTGCTACAATGGAGAATCAACATTTAAATCATTTCATATGAAAAACGTAACCATATATTCAACCCCATCATGCGGCTGGTGCAAAACGGCAAAACAGTACTTTGCGGAGAACAACGTCAGCTACACAGAGAAAGATGTGGCTTCGGACCAAGAAGCGAGAAGCGAAATGCTTGCAAAATCGCAACAAATGGGTGTTCCCGTCATAGATATCGATGGAGAAATCGTCATCGGTTTCAATCAGCCTCGCCTTGCACAGCTGTTGGAGATAGCATAGCATTCACTTCATGTCTGATACAAAACAAGCGATGTCCATTCCCGCCGCTATTGTCATCGCTGGTGTCGTAATCGCCGGAGCGGTGTATTTTAGCCGAGTCGGGCCAAAAGAAGGGGCAACGCCGGTTGCCAACCAAGCGGCGCAACCCACGCCACGCGAGGCTTCTCTTGATATTCGGCCTATTAGCGGTGATGACCATATACGAGGTTCGGAAGACGCGGCGGTTACGATTGTGGAATATTCGGACTTTGAATGCCCGTATTGCAAGGTGTTTCACCAAGGCATGATTCAACTTCTGGCGGATTACCCCGGTCAAATCCGATGGGTGTATCGGCATGCTCCCATCCAGCAGCTTCATGCAAAGGCGTTCGCGGAAGCAAACGCATCCGAGTGTGCGGCAGCCCAGGGGAAATTTTGGGAATTTAGCGATGTGGTATTTGCAACTACGACGAGTAACGATGGGTTGAATCTTGCAGATATGCCAAATCTGGCACGGCAAGCGGGAGTTGCAGATATCGCTACTTTTGAATCGTGTGTTGCTTCGAATGAATTTCAGGAGAAAATTGAAGCGCAATTGCAAGACGGAAAGAACGCCGGCCTACAGGGCACACCCTTTAATATGATTATTACTTCTGACGGAGAGAAAACGCAACTTGGAGGAGGTATTCCGTATCCGCAGCTGAAAGAGACTGTCGAACCCTTGCTCTAACACCTCCTGCTATATCGCCATACCCAATACGGCGATTATCGCAACCCCAATTCCATAACTTATCGCATCTTTACTGGTAAATAGTACCGGATCATCGGGTAATTTTTTTGCAAGCGCAAGATGCCACATGCGAATCATCCACAGCGCGAGAAGCGGGAGTAGTGCAAGTAACAGGTACGGGCGAGCATACAGGTGCGTGACGTTTGTGCTGCCCACGTACATGCCGAGAATGACGAGGGAAAGAATGGAAAATGCCACGCCAAGTCGTATGAGAAAAGCGGTGTCTTGCTTGCGGTATCCTCTGCCCGGAGCGATATCTTGCGGCTGCTTCAGGTGTAGGAGTTCAATAACGCGCTTCAAGCTTGCTAGGTAAAAGAAAAAGCATCCTGCAAAGAAAAACAGCCATACGGATGTGGGGATATTGGTTGCTGCGCCGCCTGCAATGATGCGGAGAACATACAAACTCGCGAGAACCGTAATATCGATGTATGGCACCTTCTTCAGGCGCAACGAATACAGTGCGTTGATGACGATATATGCCAACAATACGAACAAGAAAGCGGGTGGCAGAATAAAGAGGGCGAGTGCAATGCTTGCGGATACGAGCAAGAGTGCGATTTTGATCGCGTCTTGGGCGCTTATCGTGCCAAGCGCGATCGGACGCATCCGTTTTGTCTCATGGGTTCGATCGGCATGCATGTCCAATAGATCATTCATGATGTACATACTTGACGCCAAAAAACTGAAGGAGAAAAAACCGGCGGTCGTCTGCAGGAAGATGTACGGGTGATGAATTTGATGTGCCATGATTGGGGGAATGAACAGGAGAAGGTTTTTTAGCCATTGGTGAATGCGAATTTCCCGGATAATATTCTTCAATGTGCGAGTTTCCGGCAGCGGAAATTCCGCCTCCACGCGGCAACTCTTTTGTACCAGAGATGCGATGCGTTTCGGTGTGTGTACGAGAACCGCGCTTGCCGCGATATTCCACACCGACAGATCCGCGTGAGAATTTCCGGCATACGAAAACGATGTTTTTCCAAAGCGTTGCTGCAATACCTTGTATTTTGTTGATGCGTTCACGGGAGCAAATACCGTCGAAGCGATTACTTCGTCAAATATACCAAGCTCTTGCGCGATGGACGTTGCAATGGCGTGATCGCTTGCCGTTGCCAAGATGAGCGTTCTTTCCTTGCTATGCTCATCGCGCAAAAACGCAATTAATTCTTCGTTGTATAACCAGGAATGAGGCTCATCTTTGATATATTCTCCAAGCAAATGTTTTACATGAGCCTTGCTTTGAAAGCAGGCACCGACAAGCGGGAAAACACGCAAAGGATTTTTCTTCAGCGCAATAAGGAGCGCTTCAAACAGCGAGTTTGTTTTGATGAGTGTTCCGTCCAGGTCAACGCAGAGCGGGGGAAGTGGTTGTTGTGGCATATATGGATCGTATCATACAATACCTAGGTATTTATGGTGGAATTTTTTGAGTCGAGGACGATTTTCTTAAGTATCGGAAATCTATCTATTACCTGGTACGGCATCATGTATGCGGTTGCGTTTTGGAGCGCATGGGTTGCGCTGCCGCGCATGGGAATGCGACACGGAATCTCTCTTTCGAGAGATGTATGGAATAGCATCGTCGCGTACGGAGCGCTCGGAGCTCTCGTGGGCGGCAGACTGGGATACGCGTTGTTTTATGAGCCGATGTTTTTTCTTGCTTTCCCCCTCAAGATTATTTCGATTTGGGAGGGAGGAATGAGCTCCCATGGTGGCTTTATTGGAGCAGCGCTGGGTGTGCTGTTTGCAATGCGGACTTTTTCACCCTCACTGCTGCGTTCCGATCATGCTCTTGCTTTTCGTATTGCTGACGTGATCGCTCCTCTTGCGGCGCTCGGGCTTGCCCTTGGCAGAATCGGGAATATCATCAATAGGGAATTCGGTATGTATCCGTACTATGAGGCGGCGGGAGATGCGGCAATTGCATTGGTGTGTTTTCTCCTCCTGCGGAGAGCTTCTGTTCGGGAAGGAACGGTATTTGCAGTATTTCTTTTGCTGTATGGGATCCTTCGATTTACGTTGGAATTTATTCGTCCGCAAGAATGGCC
>CAZSWB010000063.1:478-5317 GCA_964610675.1 uncultured Candidatus Saccharibacteria bacterium | reverse complement strand
AGCTACTCCTGATAGCGAGGCAATAGTGGAATATGAATTCGAGATGACTTTGGAATTTAATACATCCGTGCTGAGAAAAACAGCGCTGTAATACAACATATGGCAAATAATCCCACATCGTTAAATCTTGCATACCTTATCTTAACCGGAGTAGTGCTTGTTGCGGTTATCTTCTTGTTCACAATATTGCGTCCGATGATGGATGACGCAAATTCACTTCGTCAGGAAATTGCCGCGGATACCCAAGTGTTAAAAAACAAGCAAGATTTTTTACAATCGCTTGATACGAAACGAGCACAGCTCGCATCGCTTGCGGATGTCGAGAGGCAAATGGCGGTAGTGCTTCCTGAAGCTGACCGTACGCAAGATATTGTACGCATTTTAAATGAATACGCATCGCAGTCGGGATTGGTGTTAACAGCAATCACGAACAACTCTGCAAACAGTGCCGCACAAACAAATGCGGCGCGCGCTCGTGGAGATGCGGTGAGTGTGCCGGTGGGCGTGAGAACACTTGAGTTTGACTTGACGCTGGCAGGGTCCTATGAGCAAGTGCGATTATTCCTCTCGCTGCTTGGCAGATCACCACGAATAATCGATGTTAAAAACCTTTCATTTGCCAGTGTCGCAACGCAGCCGGGGAATGTCTCCGTTACAACAAAGCTACAACTTTATTCTCAACAAGCCCCCCAGAATTTAGGGGAATAACAGCGTATACTATGGAAACAGAACCAATCAAACAACATAACACAATCCTTATTGTTATCGGAGGCGCGGCACTCGCCGCGATCATCGTCGGACTCGTGATATATGTATACCCAATGATAACGAATTCGCTTTCTGAATCGCAAGACGAAACAAGTGAGATTGTGCAACAAACAGCAGCATCTACGCAATTCAATACTTCCGTTCTAGAGCGAGTCGAATACAAGCAACTTGATAGCAGCCTCTTTGTGAGAGGATTGCTACCAGTTGTACCACCGACGGGAACCGGCAAAGCGAACTTATTTCGATAGGGATTGACCACACATGGATCAACTGCTTACTCTGCTGGTAGAGAAGGGTTTCTTGAATGAACAGCAAGTAGCTCACGTCCAGGAACGCTCAAAGACTGACAAGATTTCATTGGCGCAGGTGATACGCAGTGAGCGACTTGTTCCGGATGAAGAATTTGCGAAAATACGATCAGAGGTATTGGATATTCCATATATCGATCTGAGGGCTGTGAACAAGAACGCGAAAGCAATGAGCGGTATTTCCCGCAAGGCGGCGGATACGTACCGGTTTTTCGCGTTTGATCAAAAGGATAACAAGCTCCTGATCGCAATGGAGTCACCTGATGATTTTCAAGCGCTGGAAGCTATTCGATTTATTACGAAACGTAGTGAGCTTGAATTCGAAATTTACGTCGCGTCCTCACAGGCAATCGAGGAGTTACTCAGGGGAGCCGACGCGTTAGAAGAAGAAATTGGAGGAGCATTGAAAGAATTTTCCCAAGAACTTTCTGCAGCAAAGGCAGATGGCAAAAAAGGCATGAAGGAAATCGAACGTATCGTGGGAGAGGCTCCCGTTACAAAGGTGGTTGCGGTGATGATTAGGCATGCCATTGAAGGAAATTCATCGGACGTGCACATTGAGCCGACGGAAAAGGAAGTGCGAATTCGATACCGCATTGACGGTAAACTCCATACATCTCTTATCTTGCCCTCAAAAGTACACGCTGCCATCATTTCGCGCATTAAAATATTGTCAAATTTGAAGATAGACGAATCTCGTGTTCCGCAAGACGGAAGGTTTTCCGCAACGATCGATAATCGGTCGTATGATTTTCGTGTATCGAGCATGCCTACGACCTTTGGAGAAAAAATCGCATTGCGTATTTTGGACAAGGCCAGCGGGGCACCTTCCTTTGAGGAACTTGGGTTTCGAGGCGAGATACAGGATAAATTTGAGCATAACCTGCGTGCTCCTCACGGCATCATTCTAATTTCGGGTCCTACCGGTTCCGGAAAATCTACGACTCTCTTTACATCGCTTACCGCACTAAACAGCCCGGAGCGGAATATTGTCACTATTGAAGATCCGGTCGAGTACGAAATTGATGGAATCAATCAGTCGCAGGTTCAACCGGAGATTGGATTTACGTTTGCGTCCGGGCTTCGAAGTATCTTGCGACAAGATCCGGATATTATCATGGTAGGTGAAATTCGAGACAAGGAAACAGCGGAACTTTCCGTGCATGCAGCGTTAACGGGGCATTTGGTACTATCTTCCATTCATACGAACAGTGCCATAGGCGCCATTCCGCGTTTGATTGACATGGGAATAGACGGATTCTTGCTCTCGGCCAGTTTGCAGTTGGTGGCTGCACAGCGCCTCATTCCCCGTTTATGCCAGAGATGCAAACAAGAAGAGCCGATTCCGGATGCGATTTTAAAGAAGATAGTGGCTGAATTGGAAGGCATTCCTATATCAGCGAAACAAGGGGAAAATCAAAAAAATCCAAAAATGTTGTACAAAAGCCCGGGATGTCCGGAGTGTAAGGAGATGGGTGTAACTGGTCGAGTTGCAATTGTCGAAATTGTACCGATTTCTCGACAAATGCGTCTTGCAATGAATGAATCCGCCTCGTTTGACGAGCTTGCCGTTATTGCAACAAAGGAAGGAATGGTAACCATGCGCCAAGAAGGAACTTTGAAGGCGTTAGCGGGAGAAGTTCGATACGAAGATGTAATCAGAGTTACTTCAGAAACTGAAACTTAAGGTGTATACTTAAATTATCAATCTATGGAAAAAAACACATTCATATACTTAGTAGAAGACGATTCCTTTATATCGAACATGTACCAAACGAAGCTACGGAATGCGGGGTATACGGTAGATGTAACGGTGGACGGGGAAATCGCATGGAGGCGATTGCAGGAAGATCCTCTTCCTGACTTGGTGTTGCTCGATGTTGTATTGCCGAAGAAGGATGGTTTTGAGATATTGGAAGACATTCGTACCAATAAGAGGACAAAAGATCTCGCCGTGATCCTGCTGACAAACCTCGGTCAGAAGCCAGACGTAGAGCGCGGCATCAAACTCGGTGCCGATGACTATATTATCAAAGCGCACTACACCCCTTCCGAAGTGATGGAGAAGATCGAAAGCGTGTTACAGGGAAAGAAGCAGTCAAAGTAACTTGTCGTATGCGTTCACTCGACGACTTACTCAAAGAGGCGCAGGAATCAGGCGCTTCCGACGTGCACATCAGTATCGGGAGGCCGCCGTATTTTCGTGTGGAGGGAGAGCTTGCGCCGGTTGGAGAAAACGTGATCAATGAAGAAGAGGGAAATGCAATGATCAAACAACTCCTTGGCGATGATCATAACACAGAAAAGCTAGCGCAAGATCGCCAGGTCGATTTTTCTTACGCCTTGCAAGATGGTGCGCGGTTTCGCGTGAATGTGTTTTATCATATCGAACACGTTGCCGCCGCGTTGCGCTTAATACCGACGCGCATTAAGACTATTGAAGAGTTAAACCTTCCGCCGCAGGTTATCCAGTTTGCTGAATTTAAGCAGGGGTTTGTACTGGTAGTCGGTCCGGCAGGACAAGGGAAATCAACGACACTTGCCGCACTTGTGGAATATATCAATGAAAACAGAAGTGAGCATATTATCACGATTGAAGACCCCATCGAATATCTTTTCACTGACAAGAAATCAATTATCGATCAAAGAGAAGTGGGGCACGATGCACCGTCGTTTGTTGATGCGATCCGAGTGACACTTCGCCAAGATCCGAATGTAATTATGGTGGGCGAGCTTCGCGATTTGGAATCGATGCAAACGGCTCTTACGGTCGCCGAAACGGGACATCTTGTACTCGCAACGTTGCACACGAACGATGCGGGGCAGACGATCGAGCGTATGATTGATTCCTTTCCGTCCAATCAGCAGCAACAAGTGCGAAGTCAACTCGCCAATGCCCTGTCCGGCGTCATTTCGCAACGACTTCTTCCGTGGACAAACGGCGCGCGAATTCCCGCGGTGGAGATTATGATAGCAAATACGGCAATCAGGAACGTGATTCGAGAAGGAAGCATTCATCAAATTCCGAGTATCATCCAAACAAGTTCGGATATTGGGATGCAGACAATGGACGCGAGTTTGCAGGCACTGGTCGATGCGGGTGCGGTACGTGCTGAAGATGCAACGCCATACTTCTCGAATACGAAGCGAACGTTTCGATAATGTGCTATACTTTTTCATATGCCAACGTTTACGTATAGAGCCAGGCAAGAAGACGGTGCATTAACGCGTGGTACGCTGCGCGCTTCCAGCGAAGATCGCGCAACAAGCCTGTTGCGGTCTAACGGATTAACGCCAATTTCTCTGGAAATTGCGGAGAAATCTTCTTGGCTTCATCTGTCTATCGGAGTAGGGCGCGTAAACACAAAAGAACTGATCGTATTTTTTCGGGAATCGGCGTCCATGATTCAAGCCGGTGTTCCAATCATTGCAACGCTCAAAGCGTTGCAAAAGCAATCACGCAGAGATAATTTTACAAAAATTATCGGAGAGCTCGTGTACGATATTGAGGCCGGAGAGTCGTTTTCTACGGCGCTGAGCAAGCATCCGATTACATTTAATCCCTTTGTCCTCGGTATTGTGCGTATTGGAGAAGCGAGTGGAAAATTAGGAGCATCGTTGAACGCGATTGCGAGCCAAATGGAAGAAGCATATACGTTTCAACGGAAGTTGCGCGCAGCACTTACTTACCCGGTATTCGTGCTTGTGCTTGTTATCGTACTAGTATTGGTGATGTTTACGTACGTATTGCCGCAGCTGGTTG
>CAZSWB010000063.1:0-468 GCA_964610675.1 uncultured Candidatus Saccharibacteria bacterium | reverse complement strand
CAAGATGCCAATGTTGAGCTTCCGCTTCCAACGAGAATATTGATCGGGATAACGAACTTTCTTACGAATTATTACGCGATCGTTATCGCTTTTGTAGTTGCGCTCGGCTTGTTATTCCGATCTTGGCTCCGTACGCCGGAAGGAAAGTATACGTTTAGTACCATCATGTTGAGTTTGCCGATATTTAAGGAAATCATTCAAAAAGTATACCTTGCGCGCCTCACGTCCGTTCTTGCAACTCTATTTGCAAGTGATGTACCTATCATTGAAGCGTTTGGTCTTGCGCGAGAATCGATCGGGAATAAAGTGTACCAGCGCATTTTGGATGATACGGTACAGGCTGTCAAAGACGGAGCGTCCATATCGTACGTCTGGGGAAATGAACCATACATTCCGCCGATGCTGACAACAATGGTGAGTGTTGGGGAGCGCAGTGGAGAAATAGCGAAGTCGTTTGAGCTTGCGAAC
>CAZSWB010000062.1:0-5334 GCA_964610675.1 uncultured Candidatus Saccharibacteria bacterium | reverse complement strand
AGCGGATGTTCTGGACCGATAACAATAAAAGTTGCGCCGAAATTCGTATCCGGCCGAGTGGTAAAGCACGAAACTTTTTCAGCAGAGTCAACAATTTCATATGAAATATCAATACCTTCTTTCCTTCCGATCCAGTTCTTTTGACTTTCCGTAATTGACTTCGGCCATGGAAGAGATTCCAATCCATCAAGCAACTCTTCCGCATATTCCGTTATTTTCAACATCCACTGCCGCATCGGACGCTTCTCCACGACCGAACCGCATCGTTCGCACCTCCCTTGCTCCAAGTCTTCATTCGCAAGACCCGTCTGACAAGAAGGGCACCAATTAATCGGTTCAAACGATTCGTATGCCAATCCTTTCTTGAACAGTTGTAGGAAAATCCACTGCGTCCATTTGTAGTACGCAGGATCGGTTGTATTTATCTCTCTAGTCCAATCATACGTAAAACCGATTTTCTCAAGTTGATCTTTAAATTTCGCGATATTTTTTTCTACCGCCACCTTCGGATGCACTTTGTTCTTAATCGCGAAATTTTCAGCGGGAAGCCCGAAAGCGTCCCACCCCATTGGATGCAGAACATCATACCCTTGCATCATCTTCATGCGAGCGTACACGTCGGTTGCGATGTATCCTTTCGGGTGGCCTACATGCAGCCCATCTCCGGATGGATACGGGAACATATCGAGTACATAACACTTCTTCTTAGATGGTACATTGGGAGTTGTAAAAACCCCTTCATCAGCCCATCGCTTTTGCCATTTTTTTTCTATTTCTAAGTGGTTATAGGAAGCCTGTGCCATACCAAGCAGTATATATGGAGAGAGTTGACGATTCACTATTGACTTTAACCTCTTTATCCTTATAATACGCAATCAATCTCAGGCGCCTCACCGCCGTATCCATTCGGCGCGCATAAGCACCTAGGTTTTATTTCCACAAATCAGTTAACTTGCCTGGAAAATCTTTGTTTGGCTCAAGAATAAGTTCGCGATTTTTACCATCAAAAGTAGAAGTAAAAAATTGCAAAAAATCTATATGGCCGAGCAGGGCAGGCGCATCATCTGATTCGCTGAACCACACCCGAGCAGGCCAACGGTACCCCTGACTATTCGACTGCAATGCAAGTTCAATTCCATCTACAAAATATATTCCAAACCGATTATCACCAACCGAGCTAACATGCGATTTATTTTGCTTCTGAAATGTTACGCCCAAATAAGAAGCTAAGTACCCTGGTAATAAAATTTGGTCTGATCCCGTATCCACTAATCCATCAAATCCAAAAAATCCCGCTGGACCATACGCAACAAATGCTATAATTGGATTATAAATTACGCCTTCTGTTGCACCAGGAATCTTTTCGCGTGAGTGACGTCGATACGAAAATTTCACGATTGCCAATTAGCTCCGCTAAAAAAACTAGATGGAATTTTCTCCATCCAAAAATGCTCTTCACCAGTCTTTAGAGCTTTTTGATGAGCCTCCGGAAGACGCTTTGCACTTGCAATAATTTTTGTATGATCTTCATTCCACGCAATCCATTTACCAGCGTATTTCAGAGGGACTATCGGAATTACTTTTGTATTTTGATCTGTATTCATATTCTAAGTATCTCATATTGCATCAATAAAACAATGGAACTTATACCCCATATATCACCTTCCGCGCCATCTCCACTCGGCGCTTCACCTCTTTTTCAAATCCTTCTTCGCCTGGCATATAGTACGTATTATTCTGGATAGCAGAAGGGCGATATTGCGCAGCTACCACATGCCCGGGAAAATCGTGCGGGTACTGATATCCTACGCCTTTTCCGAATTGTTTGAGATCCGTAACCGGCGCATTCACCACGCTTCCCGGCGGCGCATCATTCCCGTGCAGCTCGACATCTTTTTTCACCGCTCCCATTGCATTCGTTACGCTATTGCTCTTCGGCGCAGCGGCCAAATAGCAAGTTGCGTGCGCAAGAGCATATTCCGCTTCCGGCAAGCCCACCCATGCAAGCGCATGCGCAGTAGCGGATACCAGCATCAACGCATGCGGATCCGCGTTCCCGATGTCTTCAGACGCGAATATGAACATGCGACGGACAATAAACTTCGGATCTTCTCCCGCGATGATCATGCGAAACAGGTAAAAGAGCGAGGCATCCACATCCGATCCCCGCATACTTTTTATATACGCCGAAATCGTATCGTAATGAACATCGCCCGCCTTGTCGTATTGCACGGCAATACCGTGCGAAGCTGCCTCAATGTCTTGCACGCTTACCGTGCCTTTGGTTTTTCCCGAGACGATGCGCTCTACGATATTGAGCGCACGCCTCGCATCTCCGCCGGAACGCGTCGCAAGAGCATCATACGCTTTTTTCGACATACGAATAGCTGGATATTCCTGCATCGCACGAGTAGCAATCGCGACAATATCCGCATCACTGAGTATTTCCATCCGTATAACTTGCGCGCGGGAAATCAATGCGGAAACGACTTCAAAATACGGGTTTTCTGTCGTGACGCCGATCATGACAACAAGCCCCTCTTCAACGGCAGGCAACAACACATCCTGCTGACTTTTGTTAAACCGATGAATCTCATCAACAATGAGCACCGTCGGCTTATGTATTTTTCTCCACTCGCTGGCACGTGCCAATACACCTCGCAAGTCCTTCACGCCCGCTGTCACAGCGCTCACCCGTTCGATAGCCGCGTCCATATTGCGCGCAATGAGTTCGGCAAGTGTAGTTTTCCCCACTCCCGGAGGACCCCATAAAATGAGGGAACCGACATTCCCGCTTTCAATGGCACGACGAAGCGGCGTACCCTTCCCGAGAATTTCCGCGTGCCCCACGAAATCGTCGAGGGTTTTAGGCCGCATAGTTGCTGCAAGCGGAGTATACAACGCGGCTTGTTTGCGTTCTGTTCGGTTCATATATGAAAGTATATCAAAAAAAAGAGCCACGTGCAGGATATACCTAACTCACGTGGCTTGTCGCTGAACTCCTTCGGTTCAGGATGTACGAACAAAAAATAGTGAAGAAGCGTTGTTGTCCAACATTGGCCGAAGCTTGACGCGTTCATGGAACTCGCGGCTTTTTTGCCTTTCTTGTTGCAAAAAACTTAGATACTCTCGTCGCTTTTCGGCACTTAAAAAAGCGACCTTACCACGCTTTTCCACAACAACGGACGTCTCAGACATCTCAAAATCCTTCTCATAGAACGGTAAACAACAGGACAACGCCGCCCTGTTTTCCCACATCAGATTGTCAAAGGAACCTGACATAATCAGTATATGCCTGTTTTATGAGCCGTCAAGGGGAAATTGGAACAATCTGCAAGTATTTTCCCCTGTAACCCGTTCAATGTCCTCAAATGACACTCCTCGCACCTGTGCGATACGCTGCAACACATACCGAACATATTCGGGTTCGTTTCGCTGTCCACGGTGCGGTTCTGGTGTTAAATATGGGCAATCTGTTTCCACGAGTATGGAATCGAGCGGAATTGTTCGTACAATTTCGCGCAACGATTCCGCATTTTTAAAAGTGATCACCCCCGAAAAAGAAATCATCATTCCATGAGAGATATATTCATGCGCCTGTTGCAACGTACCGCTAAACGTATGAATAACACCGGGCGGGACTTCGAATGGAGCGCACGAAGACAGCACTCGGAGCAACTCATTATGGGCGTCAACACCGTTCCCGCTTCTCACATGAAAAATGACTGGCTTATGAACCGTTTGTGCAAGCGCGATAAACCGGCGAAGCGCAGGCTCTTGCGCTGCAATTGTTCCGTCACGATACGTATCAAACCCAACCTCGCCGATCGCACAAACTTTCTTGTGACTTGCAAGCGTTTCGAGCACATTCCAATCTTCCTCACGTACTGCGCCAATCTCATCCGGGTGCACCCCAACAGATGCAAACAGATTTGCATATTCGCTTGCCAATGCAACGGCTTTTTTACTCTCCTCCACATTTGTTCCGACTTCAATCCACCCAGAAAGACCGCGCGATGCGGCACGAGTAATGAGCTCCTCTCGATCGGAATCAAACTGATCAGAGAGAATATGTGCATGACTGTCTATCATATACTTTCCTAGCATACGATATACTATGGACATATGCTATCGATAGCTCATACCCTCATTAGCCTGCCGCTTGGTCTGGCATTGAATAATCCGTTCCTCATATTCATACTGGCATTTTTACTCCATCTTGGTGCAGACTCGGTATTGCATTGGAATATTTACCCGCAAAACTACAAGCGCTATCCGTTTGTTCTCGTCGGACTGGATGTCCTATCAGGCCTTGTCGTAAGTTACGCACTCCTTGGCAATGCGATGCTCGCTATTCCCGTGCTTGCGGCAATTGCGGGAGGAAACGCGCCGGACGTATTGCATGCGTTGTGGTCGTTCATGAAAGATTCCACAAAAAATTACATGCCTCGCAGTATTCACGCATGGTTTGCATTCCATAAACACATTCAGCGCGAAACGGAAAGTCCGCTACGAGGCGGACTTTCTCAAGTTATCTTTTGTTCTCTCGCCGTTATTCTTACGCTCCTGTTGCGCTAAACTTTTCTTTGTATCGAGCCACGCCGTCTCGAATAACCTGCCTTGCTTCATCAGCGTCGCCCCACCCGTTAATTTCCACGGATTTTTTCTCCAATTGCTTATACGTCGCAAAAAAATGCGCTATTTCATCTTGCACCGCCTGCGGAATCTCGGAGAGCTTTTTCGCAC
Organism: uncultured Candidatus Saccharibacteria bacterium; assembly: GCA_964610675.1. Lineage (GTDB taxonomy): Bacteria > Patescibacteriota > Andersenbacteria > UBA10190 > UBA10190 > HO2-45-11b. The sequence continues at coordinate 588 of CAZSWB010000062.1, read as the reverse complement.
CGTTCTGACGAATGTCGTCTACCGGCACGCATAAGATTTTCTCGTCACCCTCGCCGTTATCAATCATGCGAAGCACACCGATCGGTCGCGTATTTAAAAGTGTAAGCGGATAGGTAGGAAAACTCACCAATACTAGGCCGTCCAACGGATCGTTATCATCTCCGAGCGTTTGTGGGATAAATCCATAATCTCCGGGATAATGAAACGGAGAATATAGAACTCGATCAAGTGTTAAAATGCCAAGCTCCTTATCAATCTCGTATTTATTTCGAGATCCTGTCGGGGTTTCGACGATTACATTTACTTCCTCGGGCGTATGCTCGCCACACGAAACGTCATGCCATACATTCATAGGTAGTTTTGGTATTAATGATAAACTTAGCTGTCAAACTCATCCTCATCCATCGAGGTCGAGAAAAAGTCTGCAAGCATAATACTCATAACGGTGGCGACCGGTACGGAGAGAATTACTCCGACTATTCCGGCGAGTCGGCCACCCAGCAATATCGCAATCAACGTAACGAGCGGATTGAGACCGGTCGCCTTGCGCATGATGTTCGGGATCAAGATATGGTTCTCCGCCTGCTG
>CAZSWB010000061.1:0-5406 GCA_964610675.1 uncultured Candidatus Saccharibacteria bacterium | reverse complement strand
TTTCTCCGCCTCGGCGTTGCTATTTCGGACCTTTCGCAAGCGACTCTGTTCATCGACGTCAGTCCTTCTTCGAACATTATGGGCATGGGTACGATGGCGCGCAGACTACAGAGCGAACACGGACTGGATCTTCTTATCATCGATTACCTGCAGCTCATGGAATCCAGCAGATATACGGATAACCGCGTGCAAGAAGTTTCCGCAATTTCCCGAGGGTTAAAAAAACTTGCCATTGAATTGCAAGTTCCCGTTCTTGCGCTTTCTCAGCTTTCCCGTGCCGTGGAAATGCGTACGGATCAGCGTCCGAAGTTGTCCGACTTGAGAGAATCCGGTTGTCTTGCCGGAGAAACGCTCATCACCCGTGCGGATACCGGTGAACAGATTACGATACGAAGCTTGGCGGAACGCGAATTGCAAACCCCCATACCGATTTTTGCAATAAATGCTCATTACCGCAAGGTTACCATGCCGATGACTCGAGTATTTTATTCCGGGAAAAAACAAGTATACGAATTAAAAACTCGAAGTGGTCGTACGATCCGCGCAAGCGCGAATCATCCATTTCGAACAATCGACGGCTGGAATCGATTAGATGCATTGGCTGTTGGTAGCCGCATCGCGATTCCCCGCAGCGTACGATCGCAACTCATGCCTGACTTTGTTCCCGAAACCTCTTGGAGAAATGCAATGGATTCTCAAAAAGAACGACTTGGCATGTCATGGAGGCAAGTGTCAGCAGGATTGCAAACAGCATATTCAGGAAGCAATCTCTTCAAAACAGGATTGAGTCGCGAACGAATGGGCCGCTTAGCAGTTGCAATGGAAAGCACGCTACTGAGAGAGGTAGCAGAGGCGGATGTAGCGTGGGATGAAATCTTGTCAATTGAGAAACAAGGTATTGAAGATGTATATGATGCGACTGTGCCCCATGTACATAATTTTGTGGCAAATGACTTATTTGTCCACAATTCTATTGAGCAAGATGCGGACGTCGTAATGTTCCTGCATCGCCAACCATGGGAAGGAGAAGAGCGGCCGGATATTATGGAAGTAGACCTCTTAATTGAAAAACATCGTAACGGTCCCACGGGAGAAATTCCTCTACAATTCAATACGCAATGCGTCAGCTATACGGAAATGGAAATGTTTCATATGGAAGAGCCCGGACAGGGAGTGCCCGCGCATGCATAACATACGACCATGCCGGCAGTTCTCCCAAAAGCAGTACGCGAATTAACGCAGGAGCTCACTTCTCTTCCGGGCGTCGGAATGAAAACTGCACAGCGGTTAGCCCTTCATCTATTGCGTCAACAACGCGGAACAACCGAACGACTTGCACAAGCGATCGCCACGCTGCACGATCGCGTCCAAACATGCACAACATGCTTCTCGCTAGCTGATGATACGATGTGTGCAATTTGTAAAGATCCTTCGCGAACAAAATCACTCTTGTGCATCGTCGAAGATCCGCTCGACGTGGAAGCGATTGAACGCACGGGCTCGTACGAGGGCGTATATCATGTTCTTGGCGGACTGTTATCTCCGCTTGCGGGCATTGGTGCGGATCAGCTTACGTTTAGCGAACTTGCGACGCGAGCGGAAAAAGAATCCATCACGGAAGTCATAATTGCGCTTGAACATAGCATGGAAGGCGAAGCAACTACCCGACATATTATGTCATACCTGCAACATTTGAATATTCCCGTGACGCGCTTGGCGCGTGGGTTGCCCACCGGCGGAGATATTGAATTTGCGGATGCGCTTACGCTTAATGCGGCGTTTTCCGGACGAACGAAGCTTTAGCAGGTACTCCGTTTTTTGAATATAAGGACGTATCGCGCAATCAGAACATTGTGTACAAAAAAATCCTGCGGCGTGCCTTCATTGGCGCGCCTGCAGGAATTATACTCTTTGCTATTGCTCGGCAAAAACTCTGCCAGAGATGCTTTTTAAAGCGTTCATCCATTCCTCGCCCGTTTCCCGAAGAATCCTCTCGGCCTCTTCGTCGTCTGCCGCAAAGAATTGTATCGATCCTGCACGTCTACTTTTCTCTTCGCCCGTGGTCGGCTTGCAAAGAAAAAAGTAGTAGCGCGCTACCTGCCTCCCATCGGAAGCCAACAGCGTTCCATAAACAGGACTATTGAAGATAGCTTTCTCTGCAAGATAGAGCGCCTCCGTGTCATTGTGAGCTTCCAATGTTTGTATCTTTGAAGTATCTTCGGTCGCCACCTTGTAATACGGCCAGGTCGTAAGTGTATACGTATCGGACATACGCCCTCCTCTCTGTTGTACGGGAATAAAACGAACTCCCTCTATCTAAGCACTATTTATTACTCTTGTCAAGATTTATTGTTTCGATTTCAACTTCCGTAACAGGCTGCTTGTGACCGAAATAATGAACATTCCGCTTCTTTGGTTTCATGCGCACACCCGTAACTTTCGGCAATCGAACCTGCCCTACTATCTTTCCAGCAACTAAGGCACCTTGGACCAATGGCGCCCCTACTGCAACCGTACCATCGTCCGCGGTAAGTAAAATATCGGAAAATGTAACTTCTTTTCCTTCTTCCCCTGGCAATTTATCAACCACCATAATATCCCCCTCATGGACAACATACTGCTTTCCGCCTGTTTTAATCACTGCTGTTTTCATAGAATAGATGAAGTATCGCAGAGTAGGGGCTACCTGTCAATCGTCCGTTATTCAAGCGTCAGGCTATCTCCTACGTTGATCCCGTATACCTGTGCCATGCCCGCCTCAATCTCCAATACCGCGTCCACCGGTGTCGGGCTCGTATATGTAGGCAGTTGTTCCGTGGTAGTGGTCAGCGGCACTGCCTGCACATGCTTCTCGATACCGGCAACTCTTCCCTCTTGTATCCAAATGATATCAATGGGTATGAGCATACCGTTCATCCAGAATGTCCGCTCTTGCGCATCATTGAATGCAAAATACATTCCCGCATCTTTCGGAATATACGTGCATCCTCCCAGTCCCTTCATTTGCTGTTCGGGAGTTGTGGAGAGCGCAACGGAAATGGTTTGTGTCGGCATACGAAGCGTCGCGTTATGGAAATTCGCGCACGGCTTTTCGCGAAAGAAAAACATGGCCCCGATCACCGCCAGACCCGCTCCGAGAATAACCAGCTTCATTGTGCGGTGCGCATGGTAAATGCGCGGCTCAAGAAAAAGATACATGCAAACACGATGAGCGTTACGATCTTCATATTCGTCGGCGTTACGACGGCAACAACTCCTAAGAGCGAAGTAATTCCCCCCACAATGAGCAATATTCCCCAAGGGTGTATGTGTGCAGCCAAGAGACGGTGGTGAATGTGCGATGTCGTATCTCCTTTTGTCGGATTCCTCCGTTTGATCATGCGGTACAAGATGACGAACAAGGCATCAAGAACGGGAAGCGCAAGCACAATGAATGCAGTCGCTATTTTCCCACCCCCTATAATGGCGGTCATGCCGAGAAAAAGCCCTAAGAACCAGCTTCCGCTCGTACCCAAATATACTCGCGCGGGCGGAGCGTTCCAAAGGAAGAAGGCAAGCAGGGCACCCAACGCGATAAAGGAAAATGCCAGCGTTACGGTATCTTGCGTAGCTGGCAAAAGACTGATGCCCGCAAGAGCACCAAATGCGATCATGCCGACAAGCGAAGCCAAGCCATCTGCACCATCGAGAAAGTTCATCGCATTCATGCAGATGAGAAGCCAAACAAATGCCAATATCCCCCCAATGCTCAGTATGATCACGCCTTCCCCGAATGGGTTGCTAATGTGCGGGATCGCCCATCCGAAATACACCGCCCACCCGGCAATTGCCGCTTGCCAGAGAAGTTGTCGTCGCACCGATATGCTTCGGTCTTCATCAAGTCGACCGATAAGAACAATCATCAGAACGGATCCGACGAGCCCCCAGAGCAACGGTGTGCCATACAACAGCAGTGCGGCAGGTATCATTACAAGCAGTGCGAGTAACCATCCCGCGTAATAGATGGGTCTTCCCGTGGCGAATACGCGCCATGCCACCGGACGCTTTCGTATTACCATAAACAGAAGCGCATACATGCCAATAAACATTCCAAGCAGCAGTACGAAATGCCAAACCGTCAGAATGTTTGTATCGAATATCATACCGCCTCTATCCCTCGCGCAGTAACACGCTTTCGTGTTTTCTGCATCACGTTAAAATTTAAATCCCTTCCCAGCATGAGACGTGTTTCGGAATCAAGCGCCGGAAACGCGGAAAGCAGCGTGGCAATCAGGGGAACCAGCGCCCACTGCGCAATAATCAAGAGGTACCTCCAAAACCCATAGTGCTGAGGCTTGTGCGGAAGCAACAAAATCGTCAACGTTGCGGAGATGATTAATCCGGCCATGGCGATCGTCATGAGCGTTCGTGTCATAAACGGCAAGCTGTAAGACAAGAACGTTTGATGGAAAATGGGATTTCCAAACAGCACGGGTATCCATCCCAATACCGCGACAATGATCGCAGCCGTTGCCCAGGAATAGTGCCCTTCCAGCGTGCGAAACGCATACGTAAACTTTATTTTCTTGGGAATTTTTTTGTTTTGCAAAAAACCTTCCATGAGATACGGAAAGTTTTCAATTCCCCATGCCCATCTGCGTTTCTGTTTGTACTGATTGATTAATGTTTTCCACCACGTAGGCGCAAGCGCCGCATCCATGGATACGGTCGTGTATAACGGGATGGTTCGGTAGTTTCCGTCGTAGCGCAGCAGACATTGCCAAAAAATGCGCGAATCTTCCGAGATAATGTTCCGTTGCCAGTAGTTGACGTCATGCAATGCCTTGAGGGTCATGGAGTGACTCGAAAATGTTACGAGTCGCTCGGGCCTCGTAGATTCAATCATCTGCCAAAACGTAGAACCCATCGCGACAACGCGGGAAAACGACGGTGCGTCCCATAAATTGTTGTTATACACCGGGATTGGCTGGTAGCTGGCGCGATATGGGTGCTCCACGGTGACAAACACGTAGGTCAGATACGAAAAATATTCACTGGATACTACGGTGTCGCTATCAAAATTGCTCACCAATATCATATCCTCCGGAATGTTTTTATCTGCAAGCTTCTGCTCAATGTGTTGTAATGCCCATGTTGCATTCGCGCTTTTCACCCGTTTTTCTCCAGGAAGACCGTCAGGATGAAATGCTGTGGCAAATGTCTTAAATTCCGAACCGAATTCTTTTCGAAGCGTCATTGCTCGCTCCTTCGCCTTTGCTCCTGCTCGCTCTTCAAATCCTATAACGACATGCATGCGTTCTTTCGGATAGCTCGTGTCCACAAGTGATTGAATGGATGTTCGTAATACATGAATGGATTCATCGTATGTCGGTATGACGATAATATGATGCACGGTATTCCAATCGA
>CAZSWB010000060.1:0-5413 GCA_964610675.1 uncultured Candidatus Saccharibacteria bacterium | reverse complement strand
TTCTCGAGCTGTTTGCGGATAATGGTGCCTTTTGGCGTAAAGAGGGGAAGTCCAGAACCAATGTGTTCGGAGAACGTAAACAGATCCAGCGCTTGGCCGATTTTTCGGTGGTCGGGGAGAGATGGGTCTTGTTCCATAGCCTTATTGGTACCATAAAAGATGTCTCGGATGCCAATTTGAGTAACAAGCAATTCAGCTATCTGCACTCATAAGGCTTTGGACGGGTGAATGGAGTAAATAGTATAGAACACAGGAAAAGTATTTTCAAATGGGTGTTTTGAGTATCAAAAAGATGCTTAATAGAGCGAATTTATGAGCTAGAGCGTGCAGTTGACAAGAACAGAAAGTAAGAGTATTATGGTGCAAGCTCTTTGAAAACCTGCGTATAAGTGCCAATTCGGTACCTTACAGAGTTTTCGGCGTTTTTAGAAAGGCTGACTGTCATGTCTGACTCTCGGATTACTCTCTGCGAAGTTCGCGGACTGTTTGCAGACCTGAATGAAAAACTATGTGGCGAAGAAGGATCTTCAGTTTGGCTTCCCGCTTTCAAAAAATTCCTGCGGAAAGAAAATCCGTGGGAAAAAGTGCGATCACCCACTCCGCATCGCTCCTTCGAAGTCTATCCAACACCGTTCATTCCAGGCCTCACCTGGAAAGAACGGATCGAAAGATGCAAGTTTGACTGGGTCGACCCGCGCATATGGAAAAAAATCGAGCGATTTGTTTCGATAAATTCAGAAGGCGAGAATGCAATTGATATTGCGCTTGATCACTTTGAAGAGTCGATAACCAGCGACGGAGTGGAATTATCTCAGGCCGAAAGTGGATTCGAAGTGATTTCACCAGCTCGTTTTCTCCACCTCTGTGAGTTCCACCCAGATCTGCAGCGTAAATGTCCCATTGTTTGCACGCAGGCAATCTGCGTGGACCTGACCGGTGAGGATCGGGTATTGTATGTGAACGAGCGCCCTGGCGAGCGGCGCTTGTTTCTGGGTCGTCGTGACTCAAAGTGGCATAGGGGCTGTGGTTTCCCCTGTACTCCCAAAATTTCTTAAGCGCCTTGGGTTTGGACCCTTGGTTCGTCGCGAACTCCTCTATTTACACATTGTGTAGGTAGAGGTTTTTTTACTTCGCATTTTCAATCCGAATATCGATTTGATTCTCTTGGGATGGCGCGCTTTGCACCCAGAACGGAGTAAGGGATACTTCTACTGCTCCAATATTCGGTGAGGCGGTAAAGCGATCGATGATTTCCTTTTCGGATAACCCGGAAAGATTATCGGTGTTCAATTCGTTGGAACCGATTTTTTTCGCATAGGTTCCCGTAAGGGTAGCGGATACTCTTGCCTGTCCCGCATTCCAATCCGTTTGGGCGATCGTGATGGAAAACGAAGATGCATCGTAGGATATGAACTCTTCATCCGATCCCACGTTTGCGCGCAGTGCGAGCGTCATCAAGCTGATGAGATCATGCGTATCAACGACGAACCCTCGCGCTTTTACGTGCGCGCTTGCGGTATATCGCAGCGCGCGGCTTCCCGCTGAAGCGGAGGTAGTTTGCGAAAGTATCTCTATATGCACAAGATCCGGCCTGATGGAAGCTCCACCCGCCTTTGTCGTAAGTTTCGCAAGCGCATCTTTTTTCGCTTGTTCGATTACGGAGCTCTGTGCGGTGTCTATGGCTTCCTGTGAAATTTCCGTATTGGTGGATTCTCCGCCGGAAAACGCCGTATCGCTTTGTGCGGGCACCGCTTCTTGCAATCCGCCGGTGAACTTTTCAACGACAAATTTCCCCGGAGGAACATCTCCTGCAGGACCTTTTTCCTTGGCCGTCACGGATACGGTAAGCGTACCGTTCGCAGGAATTGCGACAGGGGTATCGGTAAGAAATATAACCCCTGAGTCTACGTGCCGCATTTGCGTTTTTGGAAGCAGTCGTTGTTCTTGATCCTGGGAATTCGTAAATGTAATGGAGCCTTTTGCGAAATCTTGGATGGGTGTGCCGCCGGAGTTTTCAAACACGTTGGAAACAGTGACTTCGTCTTCCACAATGGATGCGGGTAGCGTAAAACGCACGTAGTCGGGAGTGGTGACGCTGCCGGAAAGAACGATGTCTTTCGTTAATTCCCGTGTCATGGTTTTTGGATGAACGGTTATGGTTGCGCGGGGAAAGAGTGTGACGGCGGCGAGGAATAGGGCTCCTCCAATGACTAGGACGGCGACTAGGAGAAGGCCTTTTCCGGGGAGGGTAACTTTAACAGATTTCATACCTTTGCTGTATACCGTATCGACTGCTGTCCCACAATATCCGCAAGGGTTGCCAGAACGCCTTCATCGTTTCCAATTCGATAGGGGGTAGATATAGTTCGGGCGATTGCACCATTTCGTACAGAGAGTACGACCGGAACCGTATTTGTTTCCGCGTGGTGGCTGCTCAGTACGCTTCGTAATTGTTCCAGTTTTGCTTTGTCGACGTTCGGTGGAATGGTAATCGTCAGCATGTTCTGATGGTGTACCGAAGAGGCAATTGTTTTTTCTTTCGCCCCAGATTGTTTCGTGAGGGGTTGCACGGCATTTGCAAGTAATTTCGTCTCGCCGTCTTTGTCTGACAGCGTACCGTCGATAATAACGCGAGCGCCGTCGACCCAGATTTCCGGATGTTGTTCGAGCATTTTCGGAAACACGAGCACTTCCATACTGTGCGACAAGTCTTCCACGACGATAAAGAGCATGGGCTTGCCGCTCTTCGTGATAATCTTTTTTATTCTGGATATCACTCCGGCAATACGTACTTTTGATTGATCCGCTCCTCCGATGACAGATGAGATTGGCGTCGCGATACGCTCGATGATTGTTCGAAAATCTTGCAGCGGATGTTCTGATACGTACAGGCCGAGCAGTTCCTTTTCCCACGCAAGACGTTCTTCCTGGGAAGCGGGAGGGGTTTGTGTGAGGGTGATGCGCGCTTGCGGTAACGGGGTTGTCGTTTCACCGGCAAACAAGTTTTTTTGTCCCGCATCCATTTTTCGATGCAGTGCGCGGTTAAATTCAAGAAGCGCATCCGTATTGGTCAGTACGTGGTTGCGTTCCGCAACGCAATCAAACGCGCCTGCGCGCGCAAGGCTTTCCACGGATTTCCGGTTAAAGTCTTTGGCATTGATTCTGCGAAAAATGTCGAACAAATCCTCATATGGGCCGCGTACATTGCGTTCCGCAATGATAGCCGTAATCGCGTTATGCCCCACATTTTTTATTGCGGACAACCCGAACCGGATACCAGGTGAGTCATCTTTCGTTGTTATCACTGTAAAGTCTTCTTCGCTCTCATTGATGTCCGGCGGGAGCACGGGAAGATTCAACGACATTGCATCGGCAACTTCGATTGCCTGGCGGTCGGTATTCCCTTGATCGCTTGTCAACAGCGCCGCCATAAACTCGGCGCTGTAGTGTGCTTTTAAGTATGCGGTATGGTACGCAATCATGGCATAGCACGCGGCATGTGCTCGGTTGAATCCGTACCGGGCGAATGGTTCTATGAAGTCCCATACGTTCTGGGCGGTTTTTTGATCAACATGTTGCGTGTCTATTGCGCCTTGAATGAATTTTTGACGTTGCTCGTCGAGGAGTTCCTTAATCTTTTTCCCTACCGCTTTTCTGAGGATGTCTGCTTGCGCATAAGAGAATCCGGAAAACTCCCGCGCAATTTGCAATACTTGATCTTGAGTTACGATGACGCCATATGTCTTCTGCAAAATTGGTTTGAGCGTATCGTGAAGGTAGGATATTTTTTTTCTCCCGTGTTTCGCGGCGATAAAATCGGGGATGGAATCCATAGGTCCCGGGCGATAGAGCGCGACGATTGAAATGATATCCTCAAATTCCGTCGGCTTGAGCTCTTTTAAGTACCTGCGCATTCCGGATGATTCCAATTGAAAAACACCAACGGTTTTTCCTTCCTGCAGAAGCTCATAGCTTTTTTTATCGTCGATCGGAAGCTGTTCCAAATCTATTTTTAATCCGTGACGCTTCTCGATAATGGAGAGGGTTTTTTGGATGATCGTAAGGTTTTTTAACCCAAGAAAGTCCATTTTCAACAATCCTAACGATTCTACCGCAGCCATCGCATATTGCGTTACCGTGTCTTTTTCTCCGTCAGAAGTGCTGGAGAGTTGCAGCGGAGCATAATCGGTAAGCGGTAAATCGGTAATTACTACGGCCGCGGCGTGCGTACTTGCATGCCTGCATACGCCTTCCAACTTTTTAGCCATATCAATGAGTTTGGTTGCCTGCGGATCGCTTGCATACAAATCCTTTAACTCTCCCGGCTGCGAAAGCGCCTGTTGAAAATTCGTAAAAGGGGGAATTGCTTTTGAGACCATATCGCAAAACGTGTAGGGAAAGCCCAGGGCACGTCCGGCATCCCGCACCGCTGCGCGAGCGGCCATGGTACCAAAGGTAATAACTTGAGATACGTGCTCCGCGCCGTATTTTTCACGAACGTAGTCTATAATTTCACTTCTTCGATCGTCCGCGAAATCCAAGTCGATATCCGGCATGGAAACACGCTCGGGATTTAAGAATCGTTCGAACAGCAAATCGTAATGGATCGGATCGATATTTGTAATATTTGTCAGATAGGAGACAAAACTTCCCGCAGCGCTTCCGCGTCCCGGTCCCACTAATATGCCGCGGCGCTTCGCTTCGTTTACGAAATCCGAGACAATGAGGAAGTAGGAGGAAAAGCCCGTTTGCGAGATGACATTGAGTTCATAGGTCAGTCGCTCTTCTGCTCCGCTCGGGTAATTCGTGTCATACCGTTTCTTGAGCCCTTCTTCGCATAATTGTCGTAAGGCTTCATCAGGCGTTTGATTTTTCGGAAGCGGAAAATTCGGCAGTTTGTTTTTTCCAAATTCAAACGAAATATCGCACATATCCGCCACCTTTTGCGTGTTATCAATTGCTTCCGGATATTCTTTCCATGCTTCTTTTACTTCTTGAGGACTTTTTAATGAAAAGTCCTCATCAAGCATGCACATGCGATTTTTTTCATCTACGGTGGTTCCCGTTTGTACGCATATGAGCACATCTTGTGCGTGGTTGTCCTCAGGGTGGATGTAGTGGGTGTCGGCAGTGGCAATCAAGCCTACGTTGTATTTTTTGGAAAGACTGATCAGGGCGGTGTTCAGTTTGATTTGATCGGGGATATTCGGGTGGTCTTGCACCTCAAGAAAAAAGTGTTCTCGACCAAACCGTTCGAGGTGCCATTGCAGTAAGCGCTCCGCGTCATCCGGCCGCTTTTCCATAATTGCCTTCGGAATATCCCCATTCAGACATCCGGAGAGTACGACCAAACCCTCGGCGTGTTGTTCCAGGAGCTCGTAATCAATGCGAGGCTTGTAGTAGTAGCCTTTGA
>CAZSWB010000059.1:0-5429 GCA_964610675.1 uncultured Candidatus Saccharibacteria bacterium | reverse complement strand
TTTAGGTGGGCGTTGGCTTCTTGAAGTTCGTCTACTAACCGTGCTTCGCGCTGAATTCCGCGAATTAGTAAATAGGCTAATGCGGCATACCACGCAAAGATAAGGGATCGAACCAATAGATCACCCGAGTTATTAGCGAAAAATATTTCCACAAATAGAACCGCGCCGATAAATAGCGTGAATATCTGAGGTGCTAATAAGCGAATTCCAAGTAACCTGTGTCGAATAATGGCGACCGTGGTTAAGCCGGTAAAGAAAATAGTAAAGTATGGACCAAATACAGATGCGTAAAAATAGTTAAAAATAACTGGGATGACAAGATTTGTGATAATTGCAAAGAGAAGGAATAATCCAAGTCCTGCCAACACATACCATATACGTCTCCGGTCTTCGATCGTTGATTTACGAATCTTCCAGAGTAAAATTCCAATTACTGCTAGTAGTCCTCCAAGAAAATAAACAACAAACACTGGCAGGAGCGGTCCAAATTCTACCGTTACGCCTTGTTCATACTGACCTATGTCTTTTACGATAGCAGGAGTAAATAGTAACGATTGTACAATGAGATTTGGAAGAAATGCGACCACAAGCCAGACCAACCGCAAGCGCTTTTCTTGCCGAGGAAACCCTAGCGAAAAAAGAAAAAGGAATGTTGGCCAAAATGCCGTGGTCGCAAATGTCATCTTTGTCCACACGAGTGCCCAGCTCGGGTCTTGAGTGTTGTCTGCTAAATAATTAACAAGAGTCCAAGCAACTATTGCGAAAATTACACCAGCGAACCAGCGAGCAGTGCTTTTTTTACTGTAAATGAAAATGAGTATTGCTAGAATTAGATTAGTAAGACTAATAACACTCAGAAGAGTAAGATTTACCGTATCTATACCAATCATTTTTTTAGTATACACGAAAAAAAACCAGGACTTATGAACAAAGTCTGCCTGGTGGATTGTTGTCTACGTACAAACAAGTGATGTGGCGATCCATACGATTTCTTCGGGCTCAACATCTTGAGAAAAGAAATCATAGGTGCGAGGACGGTGCTGATGAAAATCCAGCAAACATCGCGATAGCTTGAGTGTAGTAGGTAGTGACTCGGATCCCATGAAGTGTGTGGCCGGTGCATACTGTCGTAGGCGAAAGCCGAGCGCATTGATCACTTTATAGGATCTCGTGTCAATGGCCTGTAGCCAGTGTGTCACTCCATCATGGAGGCTCTTGCGGAAGAGCGCCTGGATTAATCCAAGGCAGAGCGCGTGCTGAGGGCTTCCGTTACTTGGGGAAACAATCAGACGCGACACTTCTCCTAAAACTACGCCTTCCAATGACTTGACCTCCAAATCTTCTGCGGTAGCTTTTGGGTAAGCCGTATCAATGGGAAATGGCAAGTGGCTCCTTTTGATGAGCCGGATAGTGCCAACGAGGTTCCCCTCTTCAAACGCACCGAAGTGAATTGAAAAAGGATCATATGGGTCGCATTCCATTCCATGAGGATGTAATGTGGGATCAATCCATTGTAGTTTCTGGCAGTAGGTCTCGAAACGGAGACGGTATGCCATTTCTCGATCCCGGGTCGTACACAGTTCCCGGATTTCACTAGAAGGCATTAGTCCTTCTCCTTGTTGTGGGAGTAAAGAGAACTATCAGAACGTTGCTTTACCTGTATAAAAGTCAATGCTTGTATACTTCGGCACTATACCATATTCTTTATTTTTTGCAAGTTTTAGGATGATAGATGCGGAAAGTAGGCTGGCAATAAGTCCGGCCGCAGGACTTACGGAAGGCACGGGAACATCCTCATGAATGATCTTGTCTAGAAATTCCGCATCCCAATATGGGGGCAGGGCCGGACTAAATTTTTCAGGAGGAACGACATATGATTTTGCATTTTCTAGGGTAGTTTCCTTTGGAAGGTCAACGTATTCTTCAAGTGTCATGCCTTGCGGGGAAAATATGAAGAGATTTGCTCCCCAGCCAACATTCACTCCTAAATATACTGGCTTGCCTTGTCTGCGGGCTTCCCGATGTAAAAGTATAGATATGTCCAAATTGAAATATTCAATTTCATCTACAACGATGTCTGCATCGGCGACAAATTCCGCGACATTTGTTTCAGTAATACCTTGATTAAAAATTGCAATCTCTGCTTGAGGATTAATTTGTCGAATCAACTGCCCTACGACCTCCGCCTTATTTTGACCGAGAGTAGTGGTATCGCAACCGTATTGACGGTTTAGGTTCACACCCTCAAATATTTCCGGATCAGCTAAATTCAAAGCACCTACTCCGGCGCGAATTAACCGTTCTGCCAGTAGTCCCCCATCAGTACCAGTGCCGGCAATGGCCACTTTGGATTGGAGTAGCTTTTCTTGTTCGGAAGCGGTTATGAGGCCGAGGTTTCGGCTAAACATTCGATTGTTCATATAAACATATGATACTACCTTATATTTCATAACTGAAAAGTTTTTTACTTCTGGAGCTACAGGAATATTCGCATTGAGGCGAAAAAAATCCCGCACCTTGCGTTCTTGCAGTTTTTCGTTGAAACTAGGGGTACTCCCGGGTCGTCTAACGGCAGGACAGCAGACTCTGAATCTGCTAATTTTGGTTCGAATCCAAGCCCGGGAACAATAACACGTTCCTCTCCTCGGTAATTTAAAAAGCCGCACGGAATGAGCCGAGCGGCTGGTACAAGTTGCAAATCAAATTTAGGATGTTTCATCTAGACTCAGTTTCGCGTTGAGCCTGCATCACCATATCATTCAAATCTTTATGACCGGCGAATTGTGCGAGGTGTTCGAGTGTTAGGAGCGCAGCATCTTCAAATGGCAGATGAATGATCTCACACATTGCCAGTCTAGGAACAAATGTTTGGATCCATTTCGAGGTGGCGTCTACAACCAAGTCCGCTGTCACGTACTCTGCTTGTACGACGACTCGATCCTCCGTCACCTCATCCTCCCACAGAGCCAAAAGGTCAGTCGTTTCAATGAGGTACTGCCTTGTGACGACAAGTGTGATGCTGCGGCAATTGTTACTTTCGGGAAGGCGAACACATACGGGCACCTTCTGTGGCTTCTGTATGTAAATATTCGCATTTCCGCAGAACATCTCACCGAAACACTCTAAACAAGGTGGCGGATTTCGGGACAAGGAATTCAAGATTCGGCAAGTTTCAACTGTTGTGATTTTCTCTTTAGCCTTGTGGTATTGAGCTGCAGAGTCATTGGTTGCGTCTATTTCTGTAAATCCAGAAATCAACATGTTGCGAAACTTTTGGCTGAAGACGACGCGTCTGCGCAGCATTCGAGAATATGCTTCTTCCTCCCAATCTAGCCCGGCGCAGAGAATATTACGTTGCAAGTTCTCATCCATACTAAATCCCTTTCCTTTATGGGGCGTGAAAAGAGCATCAAGCTATCGGAAAGTGTATCACAGTCTCGGGCAGCTTAACCCTTGAGTTTCCCTTGAATTATTCACAGCTGCAAGAGGCGTAGACACCAAATCGTCCGGCAAGGTTGTAGTATACTAATGTACATGCAGTATTCTCTTTGGCAGGTAGATAGTGCGCTGATCGATATGTGTAAAAAGATGACGTTTCCCGTTGCCAGATTCGCCATATTTATCGTGTATTTTTGGTTCGGGATATTAAAAGTCGTCGATGCCAGCCCCGCCAATCCCCTTGTTGCCAGTATGCTCGAAATTATGATGCCGTTTCTTTCTTTTCATTCCTTCATTATCGGCTTTGGCATATTTGAGGCATTGATCGGAATCCTCTTTTTGCTTCCACGGTTCGATCGTCTCTCCATCTTGTTGTTCGCTTCGCATATGGTGATGACAAGTCTCGTACTCGTATTGCTTCCCGCCGTTGCGTGGGATGCCGCCTTTGTTCCGTCTCTTGAAGGGCAATATGTCATAAAGAATATAGCGCTTGTTGGGTTGGTGATCGCAATTGCGTCACATATGCACCCGATGCATCGGCGCTAAACGTCCATTGTATGATATACTGGGCAACATGAATGGGGCATTTGTAGAATTTCGTCATGTGTGTGCGTCGTATAAAGAGCCGAAAGGCATAGGTGCTTTGTTTGGAAAAGTCGCTTCTCCTACACCGGTACTCAACAACGTTTCCTTTTCACTGGAAAGCGCTTCGCATGTCGCCGTATTCGGATCCGGTTCATCCGGAAAATCAACACTTCTGAAGCTGCTCAGTGGCGCCATGCAACCTGATTCAGGAACAGTAATGATCAACGGGCGGAACGCAGAGGTAACTCCGGAGAGTGCAGCGGGGTACGTGTCATTGGAACATGAAGAGCCGCGATATGAAACGGCATATGAAGTGCTGCACGGATACGGAGTTGCGCATCATATACAGAATTTACCGGCGAAAATCGGGGAAGTTGCTGAAGTAGTGGGAATTCAACACATCCTGCACCGGTGCGTCTTTCGTATGTCTACGAGCGAGCGAGTAGACGTGCATCTTGCGAAGGCAGCTATCTCAGAAGCTCCGATTTTGATTTTCGATGACATTGCCGACATGGTGGGGGCGGAAAAAATGAACATGTTGCTTCGGACGATTTTTCGAGGAAGAGCTGCATGCATATCCACCCGAAGCGTTGCGGTTGCCGAGGCACTTGATATTCCGATACTACTGCTCTATAAGTCGGCGTTGGTGCATATGGGTACGAAAAATGAACTGGCGCATGCAACGGGAGTTAATCGCGTTATCGATGCGTGGGTGGAAGGAATGCGATATGATTTGCTCCGCAAACTGAGGTCGCATACCGGTGTGTTGGAAGTGCGTATTATCCCGACCAATCAATTTAGCGGTACTTGTGTGCGGATCACGCTGCGTAATTCCCGCTACTTGCCCGCGTTGTACGATGCATTAAGTCAGGCTCCGCTTGTCAGTATACAAGAATTACCTGTTGCGCTTGGCGACATTCTCGAATCGCTCAACTGAAATACTTTAACGCTACCGCAAGTACCGGCGCACCGCGATATAGCTGCTGACAACTGCTAGACCGATAGCGGCGGCCATTTGCAATCCCACGATTTGGATCCAGTGCAATACTGCGTAGTTGTAGATATCGAAGGAGGTATTTTGTCCGCTAAAGAAGAACAGATTTATGTTTGCAGCGCTCGCATTGAGCGCGATATACAATACGGTGGTTGCGATAGCGACACTGATGAGGGCGACGATAACGGATTCCATGAGGAATGGTCCTTGAATATACCAGCGTGACGCTCCCACCAGTCGCATGATATCGATTTCTTCCCGGAAGCTGTAGATTGCAAGGCGAATGGTATTGAACATGATGAGGATGACAAGAAGTGCGAATATTCCGGTAGCGGCGAATCCGGCGCGTTTAATGACATTCATGATATTGATCATTTTTTCAATGACAACTTTGGAGTCTTGAAAATTGACC
>CAZSWB010000058.1:0-5439 GCA_964610675.1 uncultured Candidatus Saccharibacteria bacterium | reverse complement strand
TTTTTATATTGCTTGGAAGCGAAATGGATGTGCAGGATGTTATTCGTCTCTGGCAGCCGGGGCTCATTCTTACAATGTTCATATTACTTGGAAATCCGTTCATCTTGTATTTCCTGTTCCGCGTATTGAAGTTCACGCGGCGCAATAGCTTCTTGGCGGGACTCACGGCGGCACAGGTCAGCGAATTCGGTTTCGTCATTTTGTTCATTGGAACGCAAAAAGGACATATTCAAGGAGACGAAGTTCCGCTCTTTACGTTCGTCGCGCTTGCGACTATATTCGCTTCTTCGTACCTCATTACCTACAACGAGCAGATCTATCGTTTTCTGCTTCCCGCATTCCATCTTTTCGGAATTGATAAGAGGCGACAGAGAGAGAAAGTAACCGCAACGTACGACGCGTGGGTCGTCGGGTATCACCGTATCGGCAAAAAGGTGTGCGATGCGTTGAAGAAAAAGAAAATCAGTTTCGGCGTTCTCGATTTCGATCCCGCCGTTATTCAGGAACTCGACGATGCACGCATTCCCGCGTATTTCGGAGACATTTCAGACGTTGAATTTTTAGCCGGTTTGCCGCTTGCCAGCGCGTCCATGATCGTCATGACCATTCCAACTATTGATGACCAAATGAATCTTCTCTCGTACGTCCGATCTTTAAATCCGGATGTGATCGTCATTGCCAACGCGTATTACATCTCAGACGCCGAAACGCTGTATAACGCGGGAGCGGATTATGTCATGATGCCGCACTTGTTGGGAGGGAATTGGATTGCGGACGTGCTCAACAGGAAAGTTACGCACAAGAGTCTTGCATCACTTCGCGAAGAGCAGGGTATACTGATATCATGAACACGCTTAACATTCTCGTCATTCCTTCGATCTTCATTTTTTCTCTGGCACTGGGAGGCTGTTCGCGTGAACAAGTTGTCGAAATTCCGCCCGGAGGTGCATACCTTTCTACGAGTGCAGGTGCGACATTTGAGCAGGCTGTTTCCGCAAACGTAGCCGGAGATACCATCGCAGGGTTTGATTTGGGGAAAATTCATCGAGCGCTCTTTGATCCGAATATTGTGTTCATGGCCGCGGGGACGGAAGGAATGGTACTTTCGATGGACGACGCCGAAACGTGGGAAATTCTTCCGACGACGCTTACGACCACGATCGATGTTTCATATTTACGGAGCGGTATTCTCCTTGCGACCGGAGTAGATGAAAATGGACAGGGGAGTGTCGTGCGGAGTCTTGATCGGGGTAAGACTTGGCAGAATGTCTTTACTATGCCGCTTCAGGTAGAGCAAAAGCGTTTCCAGATTATTTCCGGCGGAACACGCGTGCCGGTGAGTATTGTGTCCTTGGAGCTGGATCCAAGAGTGGAAGACAGGGTGTGGGCCGGTACCAATGACGGAACGATATTTACTGCGGAAAGCTCCGGACAGTTGTGGAAAACAGTGACCGAGCTGGCAAGTTCATCACAAATTATAACCGGTGATCGGTTTGATGCGGGGATTGTAAGTATGGAAGTATCCAGTACGCGGGAAGACGAAATTTTCGTCGTAACACAGAAGAAGCAATTGATACGCATTCAGGGTGAAGAGCAATTCCTCATACGCGTACCTGAAACCACGAGCGGAGCATCACCGTTCGGAGTGCTTCTTGAAGAGAGGAATATTCTTGATGTATCGTTTGTACCCGGGTTCCCGAACGCGTTGTTGATCGGTACGGAAAAAGGCGCAGTCATCACGCGGGATGGTGGAGAAACATATATCGAGCTGCGTCTTCCGATTGA
Source organism: uncultured Candidatus Saccharibacteria bacterium (assembly GCA_964610675.1). Classification (GTDB taxonomy): domain Bacteria; phylum Patescibacteriota; class Andersenbacteria; order UBA10190; family UBA10190; genus HO2-45-11b. Next base: position 3,654 of record CAZSWB010000058.1, on the reverse strand, counting down.
CGCTTCAAAGATAGTGTCAAGAATGGTGGTGGCGGTAAGTCCAACGAACGCAAATCGTATCGTAATCGCCGCAGATGGTATTATCTATCGCTCCGAGGATGGCGGACAAGCGTGGCATACGACGAGTATAGGACCCGTCGGCTTTACCATTACGGATCTTTCCATTAATCCGAAAAATGCATCCAGGGTACTGGCTATATTAAAAGCAATCGTGACGTAAGTCGTATTTCTGTGTTAAAAAAGCGTCTGCTATGCCGCTAGGAACCGGCCTGTTATGAATACAGGTCTTAAGGAATCGAGATACGAAAAATTTGTATATAGGGATGAAAGATGCCTTAGTTACGCAGTCTCATACGTTTGTGGACTTTTGCACCATGAAAAAACCACCTCACCGAGAAAATCTCGATGGGTGGCGTACTAGAAAGGAGCGATATTCTAGCAGAACTCTGCAAACGCGGCAGGCGACAGTAACACCCATACGTACCCCGTCACTGTCTCAGGTAGAATACATGATAGGTATTTTTGGATCTCGTCGCACCGTTCGCGGAGGCTTGCTCTGCGCGAAGGATATTCATTTGCGAATATTATAACTTTCACGTCGTACTTTTCTCCTCCAAAGTTCTTCTTCTCGTCTCGATCTTTGATTTCAATTTCAATGTCGTCTAGAGCGAGAAATCCACCCTCATCCCCGCAACTCAGCGCAGCTGCGATTGCACGGCGAAGCCGTATGCAACTATACTCGTCGAAAGAGAAGTCGGACAACTCCTTGCATTTCCGGCTAACGGTTACGATCGCTAGTGGCATGATTCTTTGCTCCTAAGGTACAATTTTAAAAAGAATTCTTTCATCAAGAATTCCTTGACGAAGAACATGTAAAGTTACAGGATGGATTCTTTTATGTCAAGCAATGAAGCAGGGTCGTTGCCCGACTGATAACAAGACGTATATCACCACCCAGTATCTGGGTACCCGCATAACGCGATTCAATGAGGTAAAAGGTGTCATAGATGCTCTTGTACAGAAGCGACGAATATGCTTTACTTTTGTAGGTTGAGTTTGATCTTTTTTTGTAAGGGAGGTGTTATCTTGGGAACCGACGAAGATGTTTTCAGTGAACTGTTCAACGGGACGCTGAAGGTAACGATTGAGGGAGAGAGGTCAATGGGTGTTGATGCTATAGGAGAGCCCCTTTTTATGCTTATTGCTCTTGTCGAATGCATGATTAGGGGAACTGCCGTTGTTTCGTCAGGAAGGAAGCAAATGGATAACTATCAATTGATTTCGTTTGATCGCGCTCAAGCTACGCTTGTGGTGAAAAGGAAGTGATAATGTGTTATTTCCCGGAACCCCTGCAGTTCATGAAAGACGGTATGGTTCACCATGCGGTCTTTTTTTCGCAACACTCTTGACATTAGCAGTCTGTGCGTTAGAGTGCTAATATATCATATATATGGACTATCGCCACGCACACCTGTTAAAAGGCCTTGTTGAAGAATACATTGCCACCGGACGTCCCGTCGGATCGGAACGTCTCCTTGAAGTGCTCGGAGTTTCCGTCAGTTCCGCTACCATTCGCAACATGCTGCACACGCTCGAGTATGAAGGGTATATTATGAAGCCGCACACGTCTGCGGGAAGAATTCCCACGGATATCGGATATCGATACTATATCGATCAACTGAGCTTTCGGGAGCCGAGCGAAAAGAAGGTTCGCGCATTGGAAGACGTATACAAAGAATACCAAGAAGAATACGAACGACCCGCACGTGCTGCTGCGAAGATGCTTGCGGAACTGGCACACGCAATGGCGGTTGGCGGATGGATGCAGGCAAAAGACATTCAAGGTGCGGGCATGTCACAAGTATTTGAAGGCAGCGAAGGAGAGAGTCAAGAAGCTGCGCGAGAAATTTCGTTCCTGTTTGATAATATGGAGCGATACGTTCACGCATTCGCGGACCCGTCTTCCACTGCCGTGCGTGTATACATCGGAAGCGAGAATCCGGTATTCGAGACGGAGCACACGAGTATGATTGTGAAAACGATGAGATTGCCAACGGGAGAAACTGCACTCTTGCTCTTGGCCGGACCAAAACGGATGCAGTACAAGAGAAACGTCGCGCTTCTCAACGCTTTATCTTCTATCATTGAACGAATATGAAACCACCAGAAAAAAAACAAGAGAAAAAAGTACCGAGCAAGGAACAAGAATATCTGGAAGGATGGAAGCGAGCAAGGGCAGACTTAGATAATATTCAAAAACGACAAGCCGTCATGCGGGAGCAAGAACTGCTTGTTCTGAAGCGAAGCGTCGTAGAGCCTTTCATTACGTTAGCCGATAACTTTCAATCTCTTGTAGAGCACGCACCGGATACGAAGAGCCCATGGGTAGAAGGGGTGTTACATATCGCAAGGCAATTTAAACAGCAATTGCAAGAGTTCGGAGTAGAAGCAATAGATGATACTGATAAGGAATTCAACCCATCTAAGCACGAAGCGGTTGCTCAGGTAAAGGGAGAAGAGGGAAAAGTCATATCGGTTGTTCAGGTGGGATACAAGATAGGGGATATAGTAATCAGACCGGCGAAAGTGGAGGTGGGAAGTACCCCACCAGGCGCAGACAAGAAAAAACAAGATCATTAATTACACATATACTATGAGCAAAACATTAGGAATTGATTTGGGAACAACAAATTCAGCCATGGCGGTCATGGAAGGAAGCAAACCTGCCATCATTGAAAACAGCGAAGGAAACCGTACAACGCCCTCCGTTGTAGCAATGAGTAAGTCGGGAGAGCGACTTGTCGGTACGCTTGCAAAGCGACAGGCAGTTGTAAATCCTGCGCAGACGATTTTCTCGGCAAAGCGCTTAATCGGACGGAACTTTGACGATCCGGAAACACAAAAAGAAAAAGCCATGTTGCCATACGAATTACGCAAAGGGCAAGACGGCGGAGTGGAAATACAGTTCGGGGAGAAATGGGTGCGACCCGCGGAAATCGCGGCAATGGTATTGCAAAAATTAAAAGCGGATGCGGAGACAAAGCTTGGTATGACGATCACCGATGCCGTTATCACTGTACCTGCATACTTTGACGATTCGCAGCGAAAAGCTACGAAAGATGCCGGGGCGATTGCCGGCTTAACGGTAAAGCGCATCATTAACGAACCGACTGCGGCGGCGCTTGCTTACGGGCTTGATAAAAAGAAAGATGAGAAAATTGTCGTGTTTGACTTGGGCGGAGGTACGTTTGACGTTTCAATTTTGGAAGTGGGGTCAGACACCATTGAGGTACTGGGAACACACGGTGATACGCACTTGGGAGGCGATGATTTTGATCAGCGCATCATTGAATGGATTGTGAAAGAGTTTAAGTCGAGCGATGGTATTGATTTGTCAAAGGATACGATGGCGCTTCAGCGGCTGAAGGAATCAGCGGAACGCGCAAAACATGAATTGTCCAGCTCGACTACGACGGAAATCAATCAGCCATTTATCACTACCGGTGCAGAGGGGCCAAAGCATTTGGTAATGACATTTACTCGTGCGAAGCTGGAAGAGATCGTCGGAGACTTAATTGAACGGGCAATTACGTTGACAAAGGAAGCTCTTGCGGAAGTGAAGCTTTCACCAAGCGATATTCATGAAGTGGTCAT
>CAZSWB010000057.1:0-5594 GCA_964610675.1 uncultured Candidatus Saccharibacteria bacterium | reverse complement strand
CTCTTGCGGCAGGGTATCGTGCGCTAAACCAGTCAGCTACCGTGCCGTGGAAAATACCTACCCCAGTATGCGCCGCGATACCCGCTGGCTTGTTAACTACCACAACGTCACGATCTTCAAATAAAATGGGTAACTTTAGCTCCTCAATACGTACAGCCTCCTGCGCCACCGGGGTAGTGGCATCCATCTGTACGCTAATAACATCGTTTGCCTTTACGATATATCCTGATTTTACTGGCAGACCATTCACCAATATGTTTCCTTCTTTAATGGCTTTTTGTACAGCAGAACGTGAAAAAGAAGCCAGTTGCGCGGTGCAAAACACATCGAGCCGCTGATCTGAGGAATATTGATCCACCGAAAGAGATGTTGACATATCCGTGAAGTATACGGATATGATAAAAAAAAGCCATATGGTATTATTTTTTCATGAAAACATGGGTTGTTATCTCAATCATCAGCGTCCTTCTCATTTCCATTCTTGCCTTTATTTCTTGGCGCTTGTTGGTAGAACAACCGGGAACATCCGTTCGCACCGCACAGGCTACGCGCCAAACAATTGTAAAAGACATCACCTTTACGGGAACGGTCGAATCAAAGCAATCCGCAGACATCTCTTTTGAGCTTTCCGGAACTATTCAAGATCTCTTTGTTTCCGTAGGAGATAGGGTCACCAAAGGCCAAAAGCTCGCGCTCCTTGATCCGCAAAGCGTTGAGCTCGAGTTGGCGAAAGCGCATGCGGATAAAGTAAATACCTCATCAGTGGAACGCCTCTCCTGGGAAAAGGCTGACGCGGATGCAAGCAATATCATTGCAGAAAATGCAAAAATCGCGGAGCAGAAACGACAAGCGGTTCGGGATGCGAAAGCAGAGCTTGATCAATCAAAAGAAGTATTTGCCCAAAAAGCCGTGGAGAGCGGGAATGACAGCGCTGCGACACTCGCCACGTATTCCACGGTAGTAGCAAACGCGGCAGCATATAACAGCGCGAAGGCGGCGCTGGAAACAACACTACTCACGATCGAAAAATCAAATAGTACCGCAACCCAAGCAGCAGACATTGCATACGCACAATACACGGGCACACTTCCTTCTCTTACGGCGCTGGAAAGTCTGGCAAGGGTAAAAGCAAATAAAAGCATTGTACGCGCACCCTTTGACGGGGTGGTAACGAAAAAGAACATGGAGCTCGGCGAATTCGCAACTATCGGAAGTTCCATCTTTACCGTAGAAACCGCGGACGCCCTGCAAATTTCCGCCAATGTTCCCGAAACCGATGCGCTTGCCCTTGCCGAGAATATGAACGCATCCGTTACCTTTGATGCAATCTCCTCTGCCGAAACGATGCACGCAACCGTCACGCACGTGTATCCGGCCGCGACTCCGCTTGAAGGCGTACCCACATTCCACGTTGTAATAACTCCCAATACATCCACAGCACACCTTCGATCCGGAATCACCGCCAATGTCACCGTGCATGCGGCAAAGAAAGAACAGGTTCTCGCCGTACCCCGCAGAGCAATCATTACAAAAGATGAAACTCAATACGTACGTGTAGAAACCAATGATCAGGAGTTTCAAGATGTTGCGGTAACAACCGGCCTCACCGGATCTGACGGACTCGTTGAAATTCTTTCAGGCCTAAAGGAAGGGGATAGAATTGTAATCCCGTAGCGATCATGTCGCTTATCGTCGCAGACAACATTACAAAAATATACGGTGCAGAAGGCGTCATCACACCGGTACTGCACGGCATTTCTTTTGTAATAGAAGAAGGTGAATTCGTCTCCATTATGGGACCCTCCGGATCAGGAAAATCTACGCTGCTTCACATACTCGGACTTCTGGACCGACCAACAAGCGGAACATACTTTTTTGCGGGTGAAAACACCGCTCGCTTATCAGACGATGTGTTGGCATTTAATCGCAATCAAAAAATCGGTTTTGTCTTCCAATCATTCCACTTACTCGCACGTACAAGCGTATTGGAAAACGTCGTCCTGCCCCTCTACTACTCATCCGTTCCCAAAAAAGAATATAACTCACGAGCGGAAGCCGCACTTGCGCATGTGAACTTAAGCCATAGATTGCACCATCTGCCACACCAGCTTTCAGGAGGAGAAAAGCAGCGTGTCGCCATGGCCCGCGCATTGGTGAACGACCCGAAAGTGCTATTTGCAGATGAGCCGACCGGCAACCTTGATTCTAAAACAGGAAAAGCGGTTATGGATACGCTCGACGTGCTGCATAAGGAAGGGAAGACGATTGTCGTAATTACCCACGAAACATCAACGGCATCGTATGCCAACCGTACCATTTCCATATCAGACGGACGTATTCAAGACGACCAAAAAAATACGGTAAAACACGCGCACTACACCAAATGAACATTCTCGTTACAACGAAAACATCTTTCCGCGCACTGCGCGCTCATCTTGGTCGCACAATACTTACCATCCTGGGTATCGTAATCGGCGTCATCGCCATTGTCTTGGTGATCGCACTGGGGCAGGGCGCACAGGATCTCATATTAAGCCAAGTAGAAAGCATCGGAGCCAACACCATTATCGTACGACCGGGCAGGCAACCCACCGCACCGGTTGATATTGCAGAAACAATCCTCTCCGACTCCATTACAGAGCGAGACGTCACCGCACTCCTCAAGCCGGCGAATGTCCCCGATATAGAATCAATAGCACCTGCGGTATTGGTACCTGGAGCCATTACGCGCGAGAACACCGTATTTCGCGGCACGGTTTTCGGATGGACACCTGAAGCACTAGGGCAAATTTTTAACGTGTACCCAGACCAAGGTTCTTTTTTTACTCCGGATGACGTAAAACAAGCGTCCAAAGTAATCATCATCGGAAACAAAGTAAAAGAAGACCTGTTCGGAGAATCCGATGCGCTTGGAGAATTTGTAACCGTGAGAGGCCAAAAGCTCCAAGTGGTCGGCATCCTGCCTCCAAAGGGGCAGGTGAGTGCGTTTAATGTAGACGAGATCGCACTGATTCCATATACAACTGCACAAAAAACGATTCTTGGAATACACTACTTTCACGAACTGTTCATTCGCGCAAAGGATACCGCAAATATTGATGTCGTTGTGGCGGATATTGAAGCAACGCTGCGTGAAACGCACAACATTACGGATCCGGAAAAAGACGACTTTTTCGTGGTAACCCAAGCAAACGTCATCGAGACCGTACAATCGATCACGCAAATTCTTACCATATTCCTCGTATCCATCGCCTCCATTTCCCTTATGGTTGCCGGAATTGGAATTATGAATATCATGCTCGTGTCCGTCACGGAACGAACGCAAGAAATCGGGCTTCGGAAGGCACTGGGCGCAACTAATAAGAATATATTACTGCAATTCCTCATTGAGTCGCTCATACTAACGGGTACGGGAGGTATTATTGGGACAACAATCGCGATCGCCATCGCTGCACTGGTCAGCTATGTCGCACAAACGTATTTTGCACTCAACTGGCCGTTCACATTGCCCCTAGGAGCGATTGTATTGGGAATCGGGGTATCAGGTACCATTGGACTGTTATTCGGCATCTACCCGGCGCGTAAAGCGGCTGCGAAGGATCCTATTGAAGCGCTGCGGTTTGAATGACGATGTTACTGTTTCGAGTAACCCAGCAGTAGGGTTAGAACGAGGTTCGTCATTTTTTCTTTATCATTCGGATCACTTTCAGCAACAAGAATAGTAAGGGCAGTAAGAGCCGGAGGAGTTAAACGCGTTGTGTCTAAAATACCTGCATGACCCAAGAACCAAACGAATGCGTACGCACCGCTGCGCTTATTCCCATCCGTAAACGGATGGTTTTTCACCATGAAGTACAAAAGGTGCGCTGCCTTTTCTTCTACACTTTCATATACATCCTTGCCGCCAAAGGACTGCATGACATTCCCCAGAATACCTGCAACGGTTCCAGCGTCGCGCTCTGCGCCAAAAAGCTCGGTAGCTTCTCCTTTTTCGATAAGAGCTGTTTTCAGCTCGGCAAGACTCTTCGTTAGCTTTTGAGCTGTTAACGCAACGTGTTTCTTGGTCGGACCTTTCGTAATGAGCTCATTCTTGTCATATGCATCCAGCGAGAGCCAAGTATCCGCAAATAGGCTGACGAGCCCCAGCACGCTTTCCGTATCAATGGAAGTACCTTTTGGCAGCAATTTCTTTACGTCTTCAATAGCTGTAAGAAATTGAGTGTAATGAGTAGCGATTCGCGTTTTGTTGATCGTATATCCTTCTACAATATGCTGACGTAATGTTTGAGTCGCCCATTGGCGAAATCGGGTAGCTTTTTTGCTATTCACCCGATACCCAACCGATAGTATCAAATCAAGGTTGTAGTGCTGAATACTACGTGTAATATCCCTTTTTCCTTCCCTTTGAACTATCCGGAATTTCCGGATAGTTGCTTTTTGAGACAACTCTTTTGTCTCAAAAATATTCTGAATATGTTCGCTTATGGTACGTACGTCAACATCAAATGCTGTCGCAATTTGAGCCTGTGTTGCCCATACGGTTTCTTCATCAAAATCTTGACGCAACTCAATTGCGCCAGACTTAGCCTGATACATAACCATATGATTTTTCTGTTCGTCTTTCTCCATCTCCTCATTTTAGCCCTCGGGCAGAAAAAGACCAGTATTGTGTAAAACCCGCTTGAGGCACTGGGATTTGAATAAAAAGGATTGAGTGCTCGTTATCCGAATATGCTGTTGCCTTGGTGCATAAAACGGGGGAACGCGATTTTTGGTATCGTAGCTTGGAATTTTTCGCTATTTCAGCAGCTACCCGCGGTATTAGTGGACGAACCAGAGCCCTACGTAGGCCGAGCTTGACATTTTTTGACATTTCGATTAAGATGTTGTTGTTCGTTAAAAACGTGTCATTACCCTAACAGCAAAAAGGAGGCCTCAACGTGGCCAAAGAAAAAGGTGATTTAGTGGATTGCCTGACGCTCACCCTGCACCATGTAGCCCCACACAAACCAGGGATCATGGCCATTGGCGGGTCGCACATTGAGACGTCACTCGTTCGACATCAGTTCAAACGAATTACTGCCGAGGTAACCCTCGCCATCGAGCACATCAAGAAGATTCGGGCTGCGGCAGAGCAGGCGGACTGCAAAGAGGTGCTGACCGTCCTCGATGAAGTGTTGGAGTTCTAGGCCTGCTAGTCAGGCGTTGTGATCACTACCAGCCCACGCAAAGATAACATTATCTGCGCGTGGGCTTCTTTTTTTCTAGTAGTGGGTCTGGGAGGAATCGAACCGCCGACCACCAAATTATAAGTTTGGCGCTCTAACCACTGAGCTACAGACCCTCTTATTCTTTTGCCTAAGTATACAGAATATGTACTTTTGTCACATCAGATGTCAAATAGAAACACTGCTTACACAATCCACTCCAAGACGTTTTGCGGAGTGATTATCTGCGCAGATACGTTATACGCATTATGAAACGCCTTAGAAGACTTTACACCCGCCTCAAAGGCGATATTAAATGGGTGAAGCGTTTCACCCTGCTTTACTATAAGCTGCACCGCGCTTCCTCCTCGGGATTGCCAGAAAAAC
>CAZSWB010000056.1:0-5665 GCA_964610675.1 uncultured Candidatus Saccharibacteria bacterium | reverse complement strand
GGATCAAAGCGGAAATTCAGCGGTCCGTACGTATTCCATATGATCCAAAACGCGGTTGCGACCGATAACAAAAAAAAGAAACCCATGCTTCCGATGCGAGTCGTCGCAAGAAGCGCAAGTCGCTCAAGACTAGTAAGACTTTCGAGATGTTCCGTGTTTGGATTGCGCACCGCTGCCGGCATACGTGTCAGTATACACGATACAACACCGAAGAAACATCGGCCCACCGAGCGGCAAAAATGAGTTTCTCAAAATACGGATTTTCCGTCGTTTCGGATATATATGATACTTCGGACTCCTTCAGCTTCGCATACTGCGCATCGATATCCCGCAGGTGATCGGGGAAAATAACTAACTGGTCGCCGAATAAATACGTCCTGAACTGCAAATCGCTTTCCTCGACGGCGGCAAGTACCCCCTCGCGGTGCTTCATGAACCGAGCCGCATTGAGCAATACCGTCTGTCCCGCGGATTTTTCGTTGTAGTCACTCACCTGCCCGATCAACGCATCTTTGGCGTTCGCATACGTAAACGATGCGATCATACACACGCACAAGAGGGGTCCGAATACGAACCGATGTGATTTTGTTCCCGTAACAAACACATACACACCCCCTGTTATTCCCAAGGCGATAAACGGAACAATCGGCAGGTAATACCGGGATTTCGGCAATATTGCCGTAATGGCAATAACCTGTACTAGGATCATCAGCAAGATAGGGATACTTTGTTTCGGGAAGCGCCAAAGAGCCGTCCCGACACCCACGCCCGCAAGGAACGCAAATAACTGTACTAAGTAATCGGCTTGCTCTGCGGCTCCTCTGATAACGACGGCAAGAATGAAAAAGATAACGCCGTAGGGAATAAAAGGGCGTATGTGCTGCACGAGACCGAAGCGGGCGCCGATGAATGCACCGGCCAACCCGAGTGCGACCCCAAACCCGAGCGCCACAAACGGTTTCCCGATGTGCGGTGTCAACACCCAGAGTCTTCCAAAGAAATGCTTGAAACCAATAAAATTACTGGAAAAGTCTTCCATTGAATACGCAACATACAACCCTTCATCGCCCCGAATATCGGAAACCGTGCGCACACCGAGTGTCTCTGAAAACGGCAACATCAGAAATGGAATAAGGAGGAGAATCGAAAACGGAATAAGGGCGCGGAGTTTTCTACGAATGGAGTGCTTCTCAATAAACATGCTGACCGGCAGCAGCAATGCTGCCACTGCTCCCCCTTCGTACCGCGTCAGCGTGGCAAGTGCGGTAACCACTGCAACAAGATACGTTCGTCCGATGAAAAACACGTATGCCGATAGCAATATAAGGAACACATACAGCGTATTTGCCAACCCTTGAACTGATTCGAATTGAAAGTCGCGGTTTACCGCAAGCAATACTCCGCCCGCCAGCGCAAGCGAATGCGGCACATTGACTTTGCGCAAAAAAAGCGCGACCAGCACAACTGCCCCGGCAGCTGCAAACATGCTCACCCAGCGCTCCCATGTAACCGCATCAAACGGATCTGCAAGTCCCGGGGAGACAAGAAAAGAATAGAGCGGAGCTTTTCTTGGATCTGCTGCAAACGGATCTTCTCCGTCGATCAGAGCTCTGCTCTTTAATAGATAATTGAATGCGTCTCCGCCATACGAGCTATCAACCGCATTTGCCAGCGGAACGCGCATGGCAACGGTACATATAAACAAAAGCGTGAGCGAACAAATCCATAGCACATTCTTCCATGCGCTGCGCTTGATCGTATCAGACGCGGTAAAAAGAACATCAAGAAAAAACAAAAAAATAGCCAGGAGCGTTCCTCCGAATACCATCATGATAAGCGTACGAGATATGTCGGGATTCTCCGCCTTCCATCGCAGCGCATATTCATGCATCGAAACCTTTTCTCGCACAATAAGCGCAAGGTCAGTACTTTCCTCATCAAACCGCACACCAACGGGAAATTCTTGCGTCGCACGAGGGGCAGAAACGGCTATCGTATATTCTTCTTGCGAAGCCACCACCTCCGGAGCAAGGTGAAACCATGCGAACGTATCATCGCCCACCACCGACATTTCTCCGGCCGCAATTTCTCCTCGGTTCGCAACCGAAACGCTCACATGAGCGGGAGCGACCGACGCAGCTTGGCGCATGTTCACCAACATCAATCCAACGCTTCGTATGGGAGCCTCTGCCGTACTGGATACTGTTTTTACCCTCTTTCCCCATAGTGCATGGTGCGTTTCAAACCGATCGGTTCCTTCACGAATAATGCGCTCGTACGAAACGGGAATGAATTGCAACCCAAGTAACAAAATGACCAGAACTGGAAGAAAGAATCGCCTCATTCCGGCAGTGTATCATTTTTTATGCCTTTTTTCCTCGCTTGCGGTCGTGCTTTTTCAGATTCATTTTTCGAAGTCGCAGACTTTTCGGAGTAACCTCGAGCAGCTCATCATCCCCCAAATATTCGATACATTCTTCCAAGCTCATTTGCACCGGGGCATGAAACGCGTCCGCGACTCCTTCGCCCGCTGAGCGAATATTCGTAAGATGTTTTTCTTTGCAGATATTGACATCAAGATCCTCTGCACGGGAATGTTGACCCACTATCATCCCTTCGTACACCTTTACCTGCGGTCCGATGAAAAGTTTTCCTCTGCTTTGCGCACCCATGAGACCGTATGTCGTGCTCACACCCGACTCATGCGCGATTAACGAACCGTGATGATCGATTGCAATATCGCCCGCATGCGGTAGATATCCGTGGAAAATCGTATTGATAATTCCTTCTCCTCTTGTGTCAGTCAGGAAAGCACTGCGATACCCGATCAAGCCGCGGGTGGAAACCAGAAAATGCAAATATGCGATTCCGTTTTCAACGCGCATATCTTTCATCTCCCCTTTGCGACGACTTATCTTTTCAATCACAGTACCGGTTGCGCTATCGGGGCATTCGATGAATACATCTTCAAACGGTTCTAATTTTTTTCCGTCTTTTTCCTGAAAGATAACCTGCGGTTTTCCGACTTGAAATTCGTATCCCTCTCGAAGCATTTTTTCAATCAAAATAGATAAGTGTAGCTCTCCTCGACCAAACACGGTAAACATGGAATCTGTTCCTTCCGCTGCTTTCACCTGCAACGCAACATCACTGAGTATCTCCCGTTCGAGACGCGCCTTTAAATGCCTTGCTGTGGAAAACTCTCCTTCGGTACCCGCAAACGGCGAAGTGTTCACGGAAAAACTCATTTTTACTGTAGGTTCGTCGATGTGAATCGTCGGGAGTTGAACCGGATGGTCTCGATCTGCAATTGTTTCTCCGATTTTAATCGGTTGTATTCCGGAAATGGCTACAATATCACCCGCTGTACTCTCAGGAACCTCAACACGGGAAAGACCGTCGAACGTCATCACAAACGCGACTTCCGAAGGAATGTTTGTGCCGTCGGATGTAATACGCATGACTTTCTGCAGTTTTTTTATCGATCCGCTTTTGAGCGGTCCGATTGCGATCTGGCCTTTGTATGTATCGTACACAACGTTGACGACATGCATTTGCATCGGAGCATCGGAGGTGAGTGGAGCCGGAATATGGGTAATGATAGCATCGAATACGGGCGTAATATCTTTCATATGAGCAAGATCGGGTTCCAATCCCGCTTTCCCGTTGATGGCAGATGCATACAGTACGGGGAATTCCGCTTGCTCGTCCGTAGCACCAAGATCGATAAACAAGCCGAACGTTTGATCAAGCACCCATCGTACACGAGCTTCGGGTACGTCGATTTTATTGATGACAACGATTACCGTATGACCCGCTTCCAATGCTTTTTTCAATACGAACTTCGTCTGCGGCATCGGTCCGTCTTTCGCGTCAACTAACAGCAACACACCGTTCGCCATGCTCATAATACGTTCAACTTCTCCGCCGAAATCCGCGTGACCGGGTGTATCGATAATATTGATCTTATACCCGTTATATCGAACGGATGCATTTTTTGAAAATATGGTTATTCCGCGCTCCCGCTCCAACTCATTGCTATCCATAATGAGGTTCGTACCGTCTTCTTTCGTTGCGAACGATTCGGATTGACGCAGCAATGCGTCAACCAATGTTGTTTTCCCATGGTCTACGTGCGCAATAATGGCAACATTTCGGATAGTGTCAGACATAAAACGATTTAGATTATAAGTGAACTCTTGGTTGCTTGCGTGAAGAAGAGTGACGCTTTGGAGCGCTTCCATAACCTCTTCGTCCATGGGAAACGCCTCCGACAGATTTCCTCTGCGGTCTGTTGTACTGAAACGTGGTTCTGCGATGGTTTTTAGATATGCGCTTATCCTTGGAAATATATGTGCTATGCGCCTCGTACGCTCGCTGCGGCGGAAGCTGCGGAAGGGAAGAGACGGGAATTTGCATTTGAACGAGTCGTTCGATGAGACGCACCTTGTGCTTTTGGTCCGGGGTAATGAATGAAATCGCTTTCCCCGCTTTTCCGGCACGGCCGGTACGACCTACGCGATGCACGTAATCTTCCGCGTTTTCCGGTAAATCGTAGTTGATTACTAATTCGATATTGGTGACGTCGATTCCTCGAGCGGCTATATCCGTTGCAACCAACATTCGAAAATCTCCGGATTTAAATCCTGCGAGACTTCTGCGGCGCTGCGAGAGTGAAAGGTTGGAATGAATTTCCGCAGCAGTGTGCCCCATATGTCGAATCGCTTTGCAAATTTTCTTTGCTCCATATTTCGTGCGCGAGAAAATCAATACCGTTCCCTTGTATTCTGCAAGCAACTTATCAAGAAGCCTATCTTTTTCCTGTCGATTTACGATAAACATTTCCTGTTCCACTTGCGTGGCAACGCTACCTTGACGCGCTACTTCAATACGGACAGGAGTCTTCATGTATTTGGAAGCAATATGCATAATCTCCGGAGGCATCGTTGCGGAAAAAAGCATTGTTTGTCGCTCCTTCGGAACATGCTGCAATACCTCTTTAATTTGCGGAGCGAATCCCATATCAAGCATGCGATCCGCTTCATCCAATACAAGCACGCCGATCGAGCGTAAATCCAAGCTCTTTTGCTTTAAGTGGTCGATAATGCGGCCGGGAGTTCCGATAATAACATGCGGATTGCGCTTGAGCGCCATTTGCTGATGATACATGGAGGATCCGCCGATAATGACCGCAGTACGAATACCGAAAGACTTTCCGATTGCCTGAATTGCTTCATCAACTTGAATAGCCAATTCTCGGGTTGGGAGAATAACAAGGCCTGTTTTCTTTATCTTGGCGATTTGCTGGATCATCGGGAGTGAAAACGCGAGCGTTTTCCCCGTTCCCGTCTGCGCAATGCCAACAACATCGTTCCCCTGTACCGCAACAGGAATTGCCTGCTCCTGAATGGGAGTTGGTGCAGTAAACTTTAACCGCTCTAATACGGTAAGCATTGATGGCGCAAGGCCAAGTGATTTGAATCCTGACATAAATATATTTGACCCGGTTCCTAGAGGGTCAAATATATGATGCCGTCCGGTCGAGTCTGATTATTATAATGAAATAATCATATATCACCGGTGAACGATTGTCAATAGACTGCTATTCCCTACGCTACCGCCACAGTACCAATGATGAAGTTCACGAGTGCTGCGGAGATACCGA
>CAZSWB010000055.1:0-5717 GCA_964610675.1 uncultured Candidatus Saccharibacteria bacterium | reverse complement strand
CCTCAACGATACAAGTTTGCAATACCCATTTGTTATTCAGACATGCAAGCTGAAAGATGCTTTTCATTCCGCACGCATCTTCAATTTCGGGCATCGCTATCATAATCGGCCGCTCTATCAACTCAGACAATTCGCATTGCAAGAGAAGTTGCGGAGCAACTTCAGCCGGACAACGCCTATGGCCTTTTAACGCCGCTGCAGTGCACAATGCGTTATAGCTGACAGGACGGCCTCCGGCGACACACTCCGAAACGGATCGTTTCACCAATCTTCCAGTAAATAGTTGCTTTGCAAGTGAAAACTTTTCAGAAGCAAATAAATCTCGGGCACCGCGCTGTATCAAATGCCCTCTTAGCTCCACGTCGTTAACGATACTTAGGGTCGAGAAGTGTTTACCTGTTCGTACCGTCTGCCATGCAGTCTGTTTCGCATGATCAGACACAGCTTTCGCATTCATCATATTCTCCTTTTTGAATGAACGATCGCAAACAGAAGAATTTGAATGTACTCCCCGTTCTTGATTTTTACAACATCTTCTTTAAATACCCTCCCGTATGACTTCCTTTTACCTGCGCAACTTCCCGAGGCGTACCTTGCGCAACCACATACCCTCCTTTATCGCCTCCGTCCGGCCCCATATCAATGATATGGTCTGCAGACTTGATGATGTCCAAGTTATGTTCGATCACGAGAACGCTATTCCCTTTATCAACGAGCTTTTGCAGAACGGCAAGTAATCGATGCACGTCATCAAAGTGTAAGCCTGTCGTAGGTTCATCCAATATATACAACGTCTTCCCCGTAGCCCTGCGGGACAGCTCCGTTGCCAGTTTGATGCGTTGCGCCTCTCCACCAGAAAGGGTCGTTGCGCTTTGCCCAAGATGGATATAGTCCAAACCGACATCGTGAAGCGTCTGCAGTTTATCTTTAATGGAAGGAATTGCATGGAAAAACGTCAGTGCATGTTCGACGGTCATATCCAGCACTTTGTATATATTCATACCCCTATATTCAATCTCCAACGCTTCCTGATTGTATCGTTGTCCGTGACATTCATCGCACTGCACGTACACGTCCGGTAAAAAATGCATCTCTATTTTCAATACGCCGTCGCCCTGACACGCTTCACAGCGTCCGCCTTTTACGTTGAAAGAAAATCGTCCCGCTTTGTATCCGCGAATTTTCGCTTCTTCCGTTGCCGCATAGAGATCTCGAATCGGAGAAAACAATCCAGTATATGTCGCTGGGTTGCTTCGCGGAGTTCTTCCAATCGGAGACTGATCGATCGTAATCACTTTATCAAGATGCTCCAAGCCGAGAATCTCTTCGTGCGCCGCCGGATACGTTTTCGCCCGATGGAAATGCCGCGCCAATACTTGAGAAAGGATGTCATTGATAAGGGTGGATTTTCCGGAACCGGATACTCCGGTGATGCATACCAACTTTCCAAGCGGAATATCCACCGTCACATTCCGAAGATTGTGTGCCGTTGCGCCGACAATCGTAAGTTTTTTTCCGTTTCCTTTCCGATACGTTTTCGGTGACGAAATGGAAAGTCGTCCCGACAAGTATTTTCCCGTAAGCGTATTGCTCTTCACCAATTGTTTCGGACTTCCCTGGAACACAATCTTTCCTCCGTGCGCGCCGGCACCCGGACCCACGTCAATCACACGATCCGCCGTTCGAATCGTTTCCTCGTCGTGCTCCACAACGATAACGGAGTTTCCGAGATCACGCAGATTTTTGAGCGTCTTGATCAACTTACTGTTGTCCCGTTGATGGAGACCGATCGATGGCTCGTCAAGAATATACAAGACGCCCACCAACCCGGAGCCGATCTGCGTTGCAAGACGTATGCGCTGCGCCTCCCCGCCCGCGAGCGTCCCCGCACGGCGATTTAACGTAAGGTACGCAAGACCGACATCATTTAAAAACGTGAGGCGAGACACCACTTCTTTCAGTACTTGCGATGCGATCTGCTGATTCTGTTTTCCAAATGTGTCGTTTTTCCCGCCCTGAAGCATCTTAAAGAAGACTAACGCTTCATGGATGGACATTGTTACAATATCGTGAATCGACTTTCCTCCCACAAACACGGACAACGGAGCTTTTTTCAGTCGCATTCCTTTACATGTCGGACAATCGCGCTCGACCATGAACTGCTCTATTTCCGATCGCGCATGATCAGAATCGGTTTCTTTGTAGCGCTTCATCAATAACGGAATAACCCCCGTATACGTGGTATTCCACACACCGCGAAGCGTTTGGACCGAAACTTGTCGATCCTCAGAATACAAAATCGCATCCAAGTCTTTTTTTGCCAACTCTTTTACCGGAACATTCATCGAAATACCTTGATCTTTTGCGAGCGCTTCCAGCATTCTATCGTACCACCTGCTCCTTCCCGACTTGCTCCATGGCTTGATTGCGCCTTCCGCAAGACTCAAGTTTTTGTTCGGAATAACCAAATCCGGATCAATTTCTTGTTTCGTACCCAAGCCGGTACAGTCCGGACACGCGCCGTGGGGAGAATTGAAGGAAAAATCACGTGGCTCCAAACTTGCGACGTTCACGCCGCAATCAACGCACGCAAACTCTTGAGAGAAGAGTGTTTCTTCTTGCGTCTGCGTGTTTGCGATAACAACAAGGCCTCCGCCGATTGTCGTTGCGGTCTCCAACGAATCTATTAATCGTGATTTGTCGGGCTTCGCATCCAAAAAGTATCGATCCACCACCACTTCGATGGTATGACGCTTCTGCCTGTTAAGCGATACGTTTTCCGCTTCTTCCAAATCATACACCGTACCGTCTATGCGAACGCGTGCGTATCCCGCCGTGCGTGCGTCCCGTATTGCAAGCCGTCCATCGCCTTTGCGATCTCGAATCACGGGAGCCAATATCAATAGCTTGGATCCGACCGGGAAAGAAAAAACCTTTGCCGCTATTTCTTTCATCGTTTGGCGCGTAATGATTTTTCCGCAACTCGGACAGTGCAATGTTCCTGTTCTGGAATACAGAAGACGCAGATAGTCGTACACTTCCGTAACGGTACCCACAGTGGAGCGCGGATTGCGACTCGTAGATTTCTGGTCAATGGATATCGCGGGAGAAAGACCGTCTATCTGATCCACGTCCGGCTTATCCATCAACCCGAGAAATTGTCGTGCGTACGGAGATAACGATTCGACGTACCGTCGTTGACCTTCCGCATACAACGTATCGAAAGCAAGCGATGATTTGCCGGAACCGGACAATCCAGTAATAACCACCAGCTTATCACGCGGAATCTTGATCGTTACGTTTTTCAGATTGTGCACCCTTGCACCTTTAATGACGATCTCGTGACTCATAAACGAAAAGTATATACAAGATTTCCACCAAGGGCAAGTGTGCGGTATCTTGGCTGTATGAATGAAGCAAACCTGAAGGCAAAAATACAATCGATTTCAAAAGCTCCAGGAGTCTATCTTTTTAAAGATGCCAAGGAAGAGGTTTTGTACGTCGGCAAAGCAAAAAGCCTAAAATCGCGAGTCCGATCATATTTCACCAAAAGCGCGGCATTGGGTCCCGCAAAAAAAAGAATGGTTTCGCTCATAACCGACGTAACAACCATATCGACCGATTCGGAGCTGGAAGCGCTCATCCTGGAAGCAACCCTCATTCACAAGCATCAACCGCCGTACAACGTACTGCTCAGAGATGATAAATACTATTTATTCATAAAAATATCGAAGGAAGATCCGCCCAGAATTTACCCTGTAAGAAAAATAGCACGAGACGGTTCCCGGTATTTCGGACCATACTCATCCGCGTATTCGGTGCGGGCAACATTACGATTGCTCCGGCGCATATTCCCGTTCAAAGGTGAAAAAGATACAGCACATGATATCATCTTTCCGCACACGTTGTTTGCGCGCGATACAACCGGCAAACACACAAACGCAGAACAAGTCGAACGTTTCCTGAAAGGCAATCGGAGCAATATCGTTCGCACGCTGGAAGCGGGTATCAAAGAATCGGTTAAACAACTCCAGTTCGAACGAGCCGCTTTGTTCCGAGATCAACTGCAAGCGGTTTTACGCTTGGAAGGCTTTCAGAAAGTATACTTGCCAAAAAAGGAATCGTTCGACGTCGTCAGTACTGTTCAGGACACGTTGCAAAGCGCTGCGAATATCTTGCAAGTTCGCGAAGGAAAACTGATCGGGAAGCAAACATTTCTTTTGAAGCACAAGCGGGAAGATACGATGCGGGATATCTTGCGGCAATTCCTCCTGCAATACTACGGTGTTGCGCAAGATATTCCGAAGAAGATTCTCATACCAAACCATATAGAGGATACGGAAGTGGTGGAACAATGGATCGCTTCCAAAAAAACCTCGGGAAGCGTATCGATTGCGGTACCGCAACGCGGAACACGTCGTCAGTTACTCTTCATGGGAGAAAAGAACGCGAAAGAATTTTTGCAAGAACAAGGTGCCGCACAAGAAACAGCCAAAGCATCTTCCTTGGCGCAAAGCTCTCTTTTACAAGCGCTTGCCATGGATCCGCACCCCCCGTCATCATTCAGAATTGAAACATATGACATATCGAACATCCAAGGAACGCTTGCCACCGCATCCATGGTGGTATTTGTGGACGGAATGCCGGAAAAAAAAGAATATCGCAAATTCAAGATTCGCTACGAAGCAACACCCGAAAATTCTCCGAATGACTTCGCAATGCTTGAAGAAACCCTTCTAAGAAGACTCGCTCGCACCGACTGGCCAACTCCCAACCTTCTCATCATCGACGGCGGAAAGGGGCAACTTTCTGCAGCAAAAAAAGCACGTACCGCGTCAGGAAAAAACATTCCGATCATCTCCATTGCAAAACAAGAGGAAATTATTTATTCCTCGTTGGGAGAAATACGCCTGCCGTACGACTCTCCCGCACTCCACCTTATTCAGCGCATGCGGGATGAAGCGCATCGCTTTACCATCAACTATCATCGCGCGCTTCGAAGCAAAGAACAGATCAAATCCGCGCTCGATGACGTACCGGGTATCGGACCGAAAACAAAAAAAATACTCATTCAAACATTCGGATCGGTACACGGAATTAAAAAAGCGACGGATATAGCACTTGAAAACGCGATTGGAAAAAAGAAAACGCGCGTTCTTCGAGAACATATCTAGATTCTCGTACGCGAAAAAAACTGCATAATGCGTGTTCAATATGCACACTTCCATACGACAATCGCATTATGTGCATAGTCTTGGGGTATGGGAAATACGCGAGCAACACGGCAATACTCCGCAAAAAACGTCGCTGGAAGAACCTGATCAAATCCGGCAACCGGACGCATTCCTTGCACAACAGCTTTCGTTATGATAACAGGAACGCGCTCCTCCGCGATTTCCCTCGCTCGCACCTGCATATCGAACACGCCGTTTAAAAAAAACTTAATATTGGTATCGGCCATGTGCCGCCACAAGTCACGCTCTGCCGCAAGCGCCACCAGTGGGGCAATCTCGAAATCTCCGTATATGGTACTTTCGTGCACGGTCTCCCTCTGAACGAAACGAACGACTTCCGATTCGTCAGAAATGACCGCCGCGTGCGCCTGCTCCCGAATGTACAAAAAACCGGAAACAACAGGAGCTGTCAAAACCACAAGAAAAATACCGTAAAAAGCATACCGAGGAAATCGTTTTATACTGTGATAAACCCCCCATCCC
>CAZSWB010000054.1:0-5736 GCA_964610675.1 uncultured Candidatus Saccharibacteria bacterium | reverse complement strand
AATCTCGCGGCTCCGCCCACTCGGATGAACTTATGAAAAAGCTGGTCGATATCGTTGGTTTCCAGTCCGTTCCCTGTGTCCGTCACAGAAAACCGTACCTTTTCCCCAATTTGCTCAATATACACATCAACGTTCCCGTGAGTAGTATATTTGATCGAATTATCTACAAAATTCAACATTACTTGGCGGATTCGCTGTGCATCAACCACTGCGTGAGCAACGGGATTTTTTGGTTCATGAAACAGCAGCTGGAGATCCTTCTTGATCGCATTTGGCAGCAAATCGGCTACTAAGATTCTTGCCATATCAACCAAATCTACGGACTCCAAATGGAGCTCTAATCGACCACTCTCTATTCGTGATATATCTAACAAATTTTTGATGAGATCAATGAGGCGCGTTGCGCTCAATTCCAAAATATCCAAAATGGGTTTTTGTTCATCTGCGACTTTTCCGTAATCCCCTTCTTTTAACATGGATATGTATCCGCGCAGTGCGGTCAGGGGCGTATATAGCTGATGACTTGCGATGCTTAAAAACTCGCTCTTTGCCTTATCGAGATTCGTGAGCTGCGCATTCGCAATCTTCAGCTCCGCACTGGTGCGTTGCAAATCTTCATACAACTTTGCCTTGTACAACGCCAACGCGATGAGGCCGACAATACCCGAAAGCGATTCGTGCTCATACTTCGAAGCATTTTCGAACGGTCGACTTGTGCTCAGTGTCAACACGCCCAGTGTGGTATTTCCAAAACGAAGCGGGAATATTGTGGAATGCTTGGGGATAGCGACGCGCTCATGCTGTTGCGTTGTTTCAACAACTTCAATGAGAGTCTTCTGATAGATACTCGAAAGTGAGCTTGAATACTGCTGCTTCCCCGTTGCGATTGCCCGTAATACGTCCGGAGTTTCACTCAGTGAAATATTTTTCAGATCCGGACACACCTTCGAGAGTGCGGCAGAAAGGACTTCGTGATTTGAGCCCGCAGCGAGGCAATGGCGAGTCCCCTTGCCCTGATTTACAATGGCAATCGTGACCAATTCGTACTCTAGCTCACTTGCTATCGCTTCAACCATATTCTGCGCCATGTCTTCTGTTTTTTCAGACGCAAGAGATATTTCATCCAGTTTTCGAAGCAACGCGAGTGTTTTGTTTCGTACTGCTAGCTCCGCATTTCGCTTGTACAGCTCTTGCGTTACTCGCTCACGGAGTTTTGAGGCCGACGCCGAGGTTGCACGCATGCTCGGCAATGGCGCTTTCCGTCTCCGACGTTTCTTAGGAGCGTTGTCATCTTTTTTAAAAAACATGGGAGGCGCGGCTGTGGCAGTCATATGATGAAGTATATCACGATTGCGTGCGCAAAAATGGGGATCTTCTTTGATTTAGACGACAAAAAAGATAACCAGCATGACCATGATGCCCAGAACGATATAAAAGAGGATTGTGGCGATGAGATCTTCTGTTTTCATGCCCATGTTCCGAACACTACACAATACACAACCGAATACTCCCCTACTTCAACACCGTAGGCACTTCATCTTCCGGTACTTGGGAGAGGAGAGGTCGTACGGCGTCTCTGCAGACTTCTCTGGATGCGATGCCGAAGAGTTTCTCGTATTGAGCAACGAGACGTTCAAGAACGTCTCGTGCATCTCCTTCGATATTAACTTCATGGCTTTGTACGTTGATACGAAGCCCGCTTACCTTTCCTGCTTGCTCCCACGCGATAGGGCCGATGATAAGAGCTTGCTCTTGGATGATTTTGTCGGCGAGTTGGTCGGTAAGCAGTGTCATAGGTCAATTATCGGTTTTACTTTCGCTGAGAATCCTTTGGTCAAATAAATTCACACCAAGACCTAGCATGAAAAATGTAATTACATACAAAAGGTCAATCCAACTTGCAACATAAAATGTTCCCACCGTATTAGTGTATGTAAAAATTACATCCGTAATATAATTCATTACAAATCCTGCGATTATAATAAGGATCGGAAACTTCAACTTCCCTCCTAGATAATTAAATGATAACCCAAACAACAATAATGCCGAAGTTAAGATTACGATTCCACCAACTGGATAAGCAAAGTCAAAGAAGAGCCTAAGATAACTCTCTTTATCAATTTCAAAAACACCGCCTCGAGCTACATAAAAAAGTAGAGAGTAAGAAATAAGGCAAGCAAATATAACTATGGCAACAGCCAACGCTTTTCCTTTGACATTTTTAAGCTGTTTACTCGATCCTGTTGCCTTTGATAAATTAATCATCCCAAAAAACCAAAGTGGCCAACTTATGATGTAGGCCAAATCTGCGAATGATGGATAAGGGTAAACCTGTCCTAGCGCCAAGTTGTAATAACCAATCATTAACGAACCAATTCCCCACGTGATGAACCCAAATGACATGAATGTAAGCGCTTTACCGATGCGACTCGAGAACAAACCCCAATCCTTACTTACAAATAAACCACCCACTCCGCTTACAATTGCTAAGCCCCCGAGACCAACACCAAAATAGAAATTTTCACTTGTATCAACCAGCCCTCTAATAAATATGGATACCCACCAAACAAACATTAGTAGAAAGTAAGTCGCTAACATTACGACGGTTGGAGACATGGTACGATTCAATATGTTCATTCCTATGAAAAGTTTGTATAATGGTCTCTCTGTGTTATATAGTAGCATAGTTGAGAATGAAGAGCAACACCTGCTTTATATCTAACTTTCCCCCTATGTTATTAGTAAAAACAAAGATCGGCCAAAGCGCCATACATGGTACAGGTTTATTTGCAGATCAATTTATTCCTGAAGGAACCGTAACTTGGCAATACGATCCCCTCCTTGATGTGGGGATTACGAAGGCTCAACTTGAGGAGCTGGCTCCAATTTCTAAAGAGTTTTTATTGTATTACGCTTATTACGATAAAGCGCGAGATTTGTTTATAATCCCGACCGACCATCTTAAATTTATCAACCATTCAAAAAATGAGGAAAAACTCAATATAGCTTCTACGCCAGATCAAGATACGGCCCTTAGAGACATACAGCCAGGCGAAGAATTACTTTGTGATTATTACAAATTTGATGATTCATATTTTTCAAGGAATCATCTGGGAGACGAACAAATTAAATAGCTTACATAGAAAAAGACCACACTTTCATGTGGTCTCGCTTGTTTCTAAAGAAGCAACCTTTGGAACTCTTAATGCTAGAAGCACTATCATTCCGCTTGATGCCGTGTGATACATCGGATATATTACAATGCCCAAGATCCAATGCTCAATAGCTATTATGCTCATTGCATGCCCAAGAAACGTCATTGCCCACGCTAGTTTATTCTCCTGATGTGGGTAAAAGAACGTCTTAACCGCAGTGGGTACTATCGCTAGAAAGTCGACCATTAGCATTGCAATAAGGGCAATTACCGCTGAATCGAAAATCAACCATAGTAGCAAGGCAATCAATACTCCGGCGATACACAGGAGATCAATAAGATCACGTCCCCCAACGCCATACCGAACAGACAGAATTGCGATCGTTGATACACCAATGAAATCTCCAATTACCACCCAAAGCGTATTTCTACCCCCAGATGACGCGTACGTAATTAGGGTAAAAAACACTACACCAACCAGTATCCACCATGTAGCTCTACTGGGTTTGGTACGGCCTTTAACAATAGAGATTACATAAGGTATATACGCAGCGAAGGAGATAATCCCGGCTGCTACCCCCACAAATGACTGAAATTCGGCAAACGTTACCTGCAAAGGCAACAATTCATCCATTACACTCTCCCGAAATAGGTTTTTTTTGGCTTAACTGCCAGTTTTCATATAGGAAAAGAACACTTGCGTAAGTATACATAATGTGTTGAAAAAGTCAAGTTCGCTTGAAATGGACCCAACATTCTTGGCATTCCCTATCCTGACGGTCCCCATGAAGGGTATTAGCAGCGCAATCGCTCCAACAAGAAGGCGACATAGTTAGCCGCCTCATTGTTGCCATCGGATTGATAGTGTCTATCTGGCAGCCGCTGCGATAGGGCTTGCTGTGCTAACTCGCCTCCCCCGCCACGTTCTCACGAACGAAATGATCTTGACGAGCGGATAGTTGGCTATATCTGCCGTTTCGGATCCTTCAAAGTAAAAGTTTAAGCAAACAAAAAAAATGTGTGTATCATGGGTACTTTTACGAAAATGTCACGTTTATTTGACAAATTAAAACAGTTACTATAGACAATGTCGTAAAAATGAGCTACAAGAACTTTGTGGTCGTACGCCACCGATTTTGCTTTTACAGCAAATTCTGAGCGGCTCTTTAACAATCAACCTACGCAAAAAACAGAAAGACTACAATGATAACGCTTCCCCTTCCAAAACCATGGGAACGCTTACGCTCTCTTTTGCGTATGGCAAACCATCTGTCGCAAGAAGAGCTCAAAGAGAGAATTCGCGCGCTTAGCTTGGCCCCACAAATTCGATCAGCATTATCTATGGCTGTGGATGGCGAAAATCGTGATATGAATTCTTGGCTTTTCTCCCATAGCTCTCAAGACCAAAGTCCGCTAGTCTGGCTTGCTCCAGTTATCGGTAAAGGAGGCGCTACACGTTATGCATGGATGATCGGCTTTCAATCACCTCTTGCTCCCGACGTAAGCGCAAGTTTCGAGCGAGCGAGCAAAGGAGCTCAATCCGATCCCTTACTCCTGCAAAGAATCTGTCCACCTCCGCTTCTATTCGTCGACCCACTTGAGGTTTCTCAAACATCTCTTCGCGCGGATGGCGTCGTCGATTACGACGAGTTCGCCATCTTCCAAACAAACTACAAGGCGAAGAGGTCAGAGGTACCTGATTCTGAGCAACACATGGTACTTAATGCGAATTACGTAACAGAATACCGCCGAAAAGTTCTCAGGCGAGCATTTTCTGTTATGGAGTTCCAGGATATGTCAGCGCTTGACCAAGAGATTTCTTTTCTCTCGCTTATTCACACCGAAGGACATAACAGAGGACACTTTTTGGGTCCATGGCCTCTTGATTCGGATAAGAATATTGTGTTGTATGAAGCCCTTGAAGAGTTCCGTGCCTGTATCGTAGCAATACGCCTAGCAGAACATATGGGGCTTATGGAAAAAACGCTTGACCTTTTGGCAACAAGCGTTTTTCTCACCCGTTTCCTAGGATATGGCTTTGACGCTTATTGCCTTTCCGAACAAAGAAGGAGGACCGTTCGCGAGATTACTGTCGGGCTTATGTTTTTTGAAACGCTGCGTCGTAGCGGGGCTATTGAATTTAATGAAGGAGAAAATTTACCACCACAAATCTATCCTAATTTGATTCGAAAAACCCTACTGCATTCACTGAAAGAAATCCATGAAGCAGAAAAGGAGGCAAACAGAAATACCGACCATTTGCGCAAACTTGCTCGCCATTGGTATGGCGTAGCATTCCCAAACCGCAACTATTCTCGGGAAGCAATTGCGGTTTATCAACTTCTTTCCGAAAGGACGCTTAACTATGGCGCCGAAGAATGAGCCTGACAAGCCCGCAGAAACGACTAGGGATCTCGAGGAGATTCACAGCTTAGCTCCCTTCACCCCCCAACAACTTCGCGGAGTGCGCTTCGCACGAGGCAACATGTTGGGCGGAGCAAGTCCACTCGAATCTGCTGCTCCAGCACCGTGGGCAGATGACCCCGCCAAGTCATCAAATGTCGAGTAGCCTTCGCGCAAAC
>CAZSWB010000053.1:0-5795 GCA_964610675.1 uncultured Candidatus Saccharibacteria bacterium | reverse complement strand
GGCGTGAAGCAACAAAAAGCAGATATTGCAGCAAGTTTTGAAGCTGCGGTTGTTGACACGTTGGCGAGGAAACTTGTGATGGCGCTGGAAAAGCGCGCCTATGCATCCGTGTTGCTTGCGGGAGGTGTTGCGGCAAATACGATGTTGCGCACGCGAATCCAGCATGAAACGGATGCGCGTAAACTTTTACTTTCCATTGCACCGCACGCGTTATGCGGGGATAACGCAACTATGATCGGGCAAGCGGGATTGTTTGCATGTGAAGCGGGCAGAACAAAGCATTGGCGAGAAGTGGATGCAATCGCACGGGTGAGTATCGAGGAATTTTCTTCTTAAGGTAAACTAGAACAGGTCCTTGCTGGTTGCGGAAGGACTTACGGAATCTCGAATCGTAAGGAGAACGGAACGACGGAGTTTTGCACAGCCTTCGTGCGAACACCCTGACAAGTGCAGTGCGACCACGGAAAAATGCTTGCTCTCGTTCAATTTTAACGGGCTTCGTGCGCCGTAGAGGAACGACTGGCATTCCATGCACCCCAAGAGGGCATGTTCTGAAAACAGCCATTTTACCTTTTCGTGCATGCTCTCACGCACCTTTTTTCGGAGCGAAGAACAGTCTTTTTTCCGGCAATCTACCAAATGTTCAAGTGCGCGTCTAAATCCTGTTTGACCTGCGATACTGAATACAAACGCCGGCATACATGCTTTTTGAGCCTCATTGCAGGTAAATTCTTCCGGTGAAGAAACTTGCCCTATAGCTTCAATTGATTCTACAGCAATAGTGTGAGACATCTGTTTGTTAGCATACCTTCTCAGAGAAAACTTCGCCAGATTGATTTTTGTCTGTTGTGGGGCATACTATGCATATTGTTATGCATGAAAAGTTTACAAAACCATACGAATCAGGTGAGACGGAAACTGCAATATATGAGACGTGGGAAGCTTCCGGATTATTCAATCCCGATAATCTACCAGAAGATCGGAAGGAGCCGTATGCTGTGGTGATTCCTCCTGCGAATGTAACCGGGGTGCTGCATATCGGGCACGCATACGAAAGTTCGTTGCAGGACGCGGCTGTTCGTTTCGCTCGAATGCAAGGGAAAAGGGCTCTATGGATACCCGGGACCGATTCGGCCGCAATTTCAACGCAGGCCCGTGTGGAAAAAAATATTCAGAAAGAAGAAGGGAAATCGCGGCACGATATTGGACGAGAAGAATTGGTGAGGAGAGTGACGGAGTTTGCAAAACAAAGCGAAGCTACTATCTTGGGTCAGTTACGGAAGATGGGAGATTCGCTGGATTGGTCCAGGTATGCATACACGCTTGATGAAAAGCGGAACAATGCGGTTTTTACTGATTTTCAGCGAATGTATGATGCCTGGCTTATCTATCGTGGGAATAGGATTGTAAATTGGGACCCGAAAGCGCAAACTACTATTTCTGACGATGAAGTGGTGTATGTAGAACAAGTATCAACGTTTTACTATTTCCAATACGGCCCGTTTGTTATCGGTACAGCGCGGCCGGAAACAAAGTTTGGTGATAAGTATGTCGTGGTTCATCCGAACGATACGCGATACAAGGAATTTACGCATGGTCAAACCATTGAACTTGAATGGATCAATGGTCCGATTACCGCAACTGTTATTAAAGACGAAGCATCCGATCCTGAAATAGGGACGGGGGCAATGACAATTACACCCTGGCATTCGCAAGTGGATTTTGAAATAGCTGAGCGGCATGATCTGGAGAAGGAGCAAATAATCGACAAATACGGGAAGCTCCTGCCCGTTGCACAAGAGTTTGCGGGAATGAAAATCACACAAGCTCGTGAGAAGATTGTGGAAAAGCTTGAGAAGAAAGGGTTGCTGGTAAAAGTGGATACCGCGTACGTTCACAATATCGCGACATCGGAGCGAACGGGGGCGATGATTGAGCCGCAAATAATGAAGCAGTGGTTTATCGGCGTGGATACCCCGTTTGTCATTCCGCACTCTGAAATCCCCGGTATTGCCAGTGGAAGCGAAACGACATTGAAGAAACTCATGAAAGCCGCGGTAGAAAGCGGTGCGGTGGCGATGAGTCAGGAAGGGTTTAGGAAAACATATATGCATTGGGTAGATAACTTACGCGATTGGTGTATCAGTCGTCAGATTTGGTTCGGGCATCGCATCCCCGTATGGCACAAGAATGATGAGCTTCAGGTGTCAAAGGATTCTCCCGGGGAAGGGTGGGAGCAGGATCCGGATGTATTAGATACGTGGTTTTCATCCGCATTGTGGACATTTTCCACCTTAGGCTGGCCGGAGAACACGAAAGATTTGGCGACGTTTCATCCGACATCTTTTATGTCTCCCGCGTATGAAATATTGCAGCTGTGGGTGTCGCGCATGATATTGATGAGTACGTTTCATTTAGGACAAGTTCCGTTTCGTACTGTGCTCATCCATGGGTTGGTACGTGATAAATCGGGACAGAAATTCAGCAAGTCTTTGGAAAATGGAGTTGATCCACTTGCGATGATCGAACAATATGGTGCTGATGCCTTGCGGATGAGCCTTCTTGTAGGTACTGCAATTGGGAGTGATTTGAAATTTGATGAAAGCAAGGTGAAGGCGTACAAGCATTTTGCGAATAAATTGTGGAATATTTCTCGATTCGTGTTTGCAAATACGGAAGACTTAGAACGTGATGAGACGAGCATATCTGAGGAGGAGGACAAGGAGTTGGTACGGGAGCTCGCTGTTCTTGCTACCGATGTTACTGCCGATTTTGAAGCGTATCGTTTTCATTTAGCTTCAGAAAAACTGTACCACTATATATGGCATCGATTCGCCGACGAGATCATCGAAGAAAGTAAAGGGATTCTTGCGGGAAGCAATGCAGAGGCAAAACGTTCTCGGCAACAAACCCTCTTATATATTTTAAAACATACGATTACCATGCTTCATCCGTTTATGCCGTTTATCACGGAAGAAATTTGGTCGCATATGCCGCAGAAAAAAGATTCGAAACGAACGCTGCTTATGGTAGAAGAGTGGCCGACATTGTGATATGGTAAAACACATACGAGTTTGATATACTTTCATCACATATATGCCACAAGAACCAAGAAGTTTTTTTGAAAGATTAACCGGAGCGAGAGTATTGAGCACTCCCGATACAACCGATAGGGAAGAAGATCTTGAAGTGCATCATCCAAAAGAAGAAGACTTCAGTGAGGATTTGATGGAAGAAGCATTGCAAGAGCCGGAAGAGGAGATGGAAGAAGATTTTGCGGATGAGGGCGCGATGCAAGAAGAAGAGCAGGAAGGTCAACTTACGGTGGATGTATTCCAGGACGATGAAAATATTATCATTCAAAGCACGGTTGCAGGAGTATCGCCGGAAGATTTGGACGTTTCAATTACGAACGATATGGTTGCCATTCGCGGAGAGCGAAGGTCGCAACACAACGTGGACCAAGAAGACTATTTCTACCAAGAATGCTACTGGGGAACGTTCTCTCGCTCTATCATTCTTCCTGTGGAAATCGATGCGGATCGCGCTGAAGCAAAGTTAAAGAACGGAATATTAACGATTCGCATTCCGAAAGCAATTACATCCGTCACTCGCAAGCTCAAGGTCAAAGAATCGTAAATGGACTGGTGGATCATCGCTACGCTGATTTTTTCAGTGTTTCTCATACCGACTGCATACGCTGGATACATTGGTGCCCCATGGGCACCGACGCGCATGGCATCGGTGAAAACGGCGTTTGATGATATCGGCATATCTGAAAAAGACACCATAGTTGATTTAGGAGCGGGGGATGGCGCCATTGTGCAGGAAGCTGCAGTTCGTGGAGCAAAAGGAGTAGGATACGAACTTTCACCCATCATGTGGATTGTTGCTCGCATACGTACGATGAAGCAATCAAGCGCAACGATTATATACAAGAATTTTTTTCGGGCGAAATTGCCGCACGATACGACGCTCGTCTTTCTGTTCCTCATGCCCAAGCACATGGATAGGGTGGGAGCGTACCTTGCCGGCCAATCAATTGACGACTCCACGCTCGTGTTATCATACGCATTTCCGTTTAAAAAAGTTCCAACCCTTACGTCATATCGCGAAAAGAAGTGCGCGCCGTTGTACTTGTATGAAATGTCTACGCTGCGCTTTCATTTTGACAATGCAAGCGCATAGCATATAGTTATGTCCAATATGGCAAAATACACCATTACAACGCCCATTTATTACGTCAATGCGAAGCCGCATATAGGATCCGCATATACGAGTATTGCAGCGGATGTTCTTGCTCGGTATCATCGTCAAAAAGGCGATGAAGTGTTTTTTTTGATGGGTACTGCAGAAAATGGTTCAAAGATGGCGCAAAGTGCTGCAAAAGCAGGCATGGAGCCTCAGGAGTTTGTAGACACGATGTCACGGGAATTTCAGAACACGTGGGATGCACTCACCATTTCTTGTGATGAATTTACACGAAACACTTCGAAACGTCACAAAGATGCAGTAAGGCTCTTTTTTGAAAAACTGAAAGATTCCGGGAAGATTTATGAAGCTGATTACGAGGGATTGTATTGTGTGGGCCATGAAGCGTTTATGAAGGAGGCGGATTTGAACGAAGATGGCATGTGTCCGGATCATGGCACGAAGCCTGAACTGGTGAAAGAGAAAAACTGGTTTTTCAAACTCTCGCAGTACCAAGAAATTTTGAAAGAAAAAATTAAAAAAGGAGAGCTGATCATTGAGCCTGAATCTCGAAAAAATGAAGTACTTGCCTTTATTGACGGGGGATTGGAAGATATAGCAATTTCTCGTAAAAACGTTACCTGGGCGATACCTTTGCCTTGGGACGAAAGCCAGACAATATATGTGTGGTTAGATGAGCTGTTTAGTTATTGCTCGGCAATTGGGTATGGGCAGGATGAGGAGATGTTTCATGAGTGGTGGCCAGCAGACCTGCATCTGATAGGGAAGGACATCACGAAATTCCATTGTATTATTTGGCCTGCACTTCTCTTGGCTATAGGAGAAGCGATACCGAAGAAAGTATTTGCCCACGGATTTTTCACGGTTGATGGTCAAAAGATGAGCAAGACACGAGGAAACGTGGTTGATCCGATGGATCTTGTGAATGAATACGGAGCTGACGTTGTCCGATTTTTCTTGCTGCGTGATTTCTCGTTTGGGAACGATGCAGACTTCTCCCATGATCGGATGAAAGAGCGGTATAACGCAGATCTTGCGAACGGACTTGGAAACCTTGTTTCGAGAACACTAAATATGGTCGAGAAGTTTTGTGAAGGGAAAGACGTTTCTTCTCATGCTCAACTGCCCGCGGCGGTTGTAGAGATTGCAAAAGAATCGGATCGATTTGTCGAAGAGCTGGCATTTAGCAAAGCACTTGCGAGCATATGGAAAATGATCAGCTGGGCAGATGAATTGATTGAAGAGAATAAGCCGTGGGAATTGGTGAAAAAAGGCGAGACGGTGAAAGCGAAAGAAATTATCGGCCAGCTATTTCTTGTCTTGCAAATGGTCAACGAGCGAATTGCTCCGTTTATGCCAGATGCACATGAAAAACTGAGTGCAATTTTGTCTGCAAAACCGCTCATAAAGCCTGTAGAGCCGCTATTTGCGCGAAAGGACTAATATCGCGTATCGTTATTCCTATGAATATACTTGTAACAGGGGGCGCAGGGTTTATAGGTTCAAATTTTATCCGGTATTGGCTGGAAAACCATGGTGAGGATCATATTACGAACCTTGACGCATTAACGTACGCAGGAAGC
>CAZSWB010000052.1:0-5813 GCA_964610675.1 uncultured Candidatus Saccharibacteria bacterium | reverse complement strand
AGAAGTTCTAGTTCATTATTTCGGTGTGTCGCCGAATACTCGTGTGCTATTTTGCTTTCTTTCTCATTGCCGCGATGGCATCTCGATATTGCGCCGCTTTTTCAAACTCCATATTCTGAGCCGCAAGGTGCATTTTGTCGGTGAGCCGCTTGATCGCACGCTGTGCTTCTTCTTTGGTTAGGTTTTCGGGTATCGCAACTTCTTCAATTGGCCGGGAGAGTGTTGATGCCTTTATTTCTTTTATAATTGATGTCGGCACGATGCCGTGTTTTTTGTTGTACTCCACTTGAATAGTTCTTCGACGGTTCGTTTCATCAATCGCGCGCTGCATGGATCCCGTTATTTTATCCGCGTACATGATAACCCTTCCGTGCACGTGTCGCGCCGCTCTTCCCATAGTTTGAATTAATGCCGTTTCGCTTCGCAGGTACCCTTCTTTGT
Source organism: uncultured Candidatus Saccharibacteria bacterium (assembly GCA_964610675.1). Taxonomy (GTDB): domain Bacteria; phylum Patescibacteriota; class Andersenbacteria; order UBA10190; family UBA10190; genus HO2-45-11b. The sequence continues at coordinate 5,372 of CAZSWB010000052.1, read as the reverse complement.
CCGCGTCCATAATGGCAACGAGAGATACTTCCGGTAAATCGAGCCCTTCGCGAAGCAAATTAATTCCGACCAAAATATCGTACGTGCCGGCACGTAAGCTGCGTAATATATCGATGCGCTCCAGCGTATCGACATCCGAATGCAAGTACGCGGCTTTCATTCCCGACTCCGTCAGGTATGTCGCCAATTCTTCCGCCATTCGCTTGGTGAGCGTGGTGACGAGAACGCGGCCACCAGCTGTTTTGTCCGAAGGGTTTTTTGCATGCGAGGTTGCTACCGTTTCTCTGATTTGCTCCATAACGTCATCGATTTGGTGTGTCGTAGGTCGGATTTCAATTTCCGGATCGGTAAGTCCGGTTGGGCGTACAATTTGCTCCACCGTTGCTTCGCTGGTGTTTTTTTCATACGGACCCGGCGTTGCGGATATATATACGGTTTGCCCGATTCTTTCTTCAAATTCCAGGAATGTAAGCGGGCGGTTGTCTTTTGCGCTGGGCAGTCGGAATCCGTATTCTATAAGGTTTTGTTTGCGTGCCGCATCGCCCGCATGCATCGCCCCTATTTGCGGGATAGTCATGTGCGATTCGTCGATAAATGTAAGGAATCCTTTTTCGCCGTACGCAAACCGGAAATAGTCGATCAATGTGGAAGGAGGCTCACCCGGCTTTCTGCCGTCCATGTGCCGGGAGTAGTTTTCTATGCCCGATACATATCCGATATGCTCGATCATTTCGAGATCATAGTTTGTTCGCTCCGTAATGCGTTCCGCTTGCGCAAGCTTGTTTCGTTTCGTGAATATTTCTGCTTGTTTTTTCGCCTCTTCGCGTATCGCCGCAATGGATTGTTTTTTCTTCGCATCGTTCGTCATGAAGAATGTTGCGGGGAAAATAGCGGCAGATTTCACTGGTTCGCGCTCGTATCCCGTTACCGGATCCACCTTCGTTATTTTTTCCACATGAGGACCGAAAAATTCCACGCGGATGACAACATCTTCCCCCGCGGGGAATACGTCTACGGTGTCGCCGCGGACGCGAAACTTGCCGCGTTCCAAATCCAGGTCGTTTCGGTCATATTGCAAATTACTGATGTTTCTGAGAAAGTCCTGTCGCTCCAGTGTGTCGCCCGTTGATATGAACACGCGGGCGTTTAGGTAGTCTTGCGGAGAACCCAGTCCGTAAATGCAGGAAACGGATGCGACGACGATCGTATCTTGTCGAGAGAGAATCGCTTCCATCGCGCTGTGGCGAAGTCGATCGATTTCTTCGTTGATGGCCGCATCTTTTGCAATGTATGTTCCGGTGCGCGGAATATATGCTTCCGGTTGGTAGTAGTCGTAGTACGAAACGAAATATTCCACTGCCGCATCCGGAAAAAACGTACGGAATTCTTCCGCCAATTGTGCCGCTAACGTTTTGTTATGACTGATGATTAGAGCGGGCATGTTGGTCTCCGCGATGACCGCTGTTGCAGTGAGCGTTTTCCCACTACCCGTAACTCCCAAAAGCGTCTGTCGTTGCAAGTTCTTCCGAATGCCGTCCACGAGTCCGGCAATGGCCTGTGGCTGGTCGCCGGCTGGCTCAAAAGGGGCTTTGAGGGTAAATGCTGTTTTCACGTAAGAAAGCATACAGGAAACCTCTATTGATAGCTATGGTGAGCATGCTATGACCAAAAATGACACTGAAGCGACGGCGGATGAATGAAATAGTATGACTCCAAAAATATGGATGCGTTAATTCCTAAAAAAGATGAGTGGCCAGAAAAAGGAATTAAATATAGTTGCTTTGATGATTGGCAGACAGCAAAAGGTCCGGAAGAATCCGGACCGATCACCGGCTCGCATACGCGAACCCCGGGGCAAAGCCCTTAGTTACAGTATGCCTTTTTTAACAAAAAATCTTGTACGTTGGTGGATTAAGCTTCCAAACGAATGCTAGGAGACGTCTTGCCATGAAATGAGACACGTATACAAAAAGCCTGGGCGCTTAAGTGACCGAGTGGGTACGGTCGGTGCGGCGTCCGAAGGCTTACCAGTACTGTGCTTGAGATTGCTTGATTGTCAAGGGTAGCTACAGTATGTTGTATACATGATCGCACGTATCCGCGGCACCGTAATCGACAAGGAAGAAAAATCTCTCATCATTGACGTACACGGAATCGGGTACCGTGTTTTTGTGGTATCCGCGCTTCGGGAAAAAAGCACACTTGGTGCCGAAACCTCCCTTGTTATTCATGACCATCGAACGGATTCGGACCAAACGCTCTTCGGATTTGCATCTGCTCTCGATCTGGAATATTTTACGTTATTGCTTCGCGTTCCCTCCATCGGGCCGAAGACCGCCCTTGGTATTCTGGATGCGGCTCCGGTTGCCGTACTTTCGCAAGCGGTCATGACGGGAGACATGCAGTTGTTAACGAGCTTGTCGGGAATCGGAAAGCGTACGGCAGAGCGCATTGTCGTAGAGCTGAAAGGAAAGATGAGTGAACTGCCAGGCAACACTTCTCTTTCATCGCAGCATGGCGTTCATCAAGAGACGGCTGATGCACTTGTTGCAATTGGTTTTACCGTGGCTCAGGCGAAGCAGGCGGTGAGTAAGCTGCCGCAGGATATCGAAACCGTGGAAGCGGGCGTAAAAGCGGCGCTTAAGCAATCGGTTTCTTAAACTGGTATGCAAGCAAGTGAAGCGGTATTTTCGGAGCAGGCTCGGTGGAATGCGTTTGTAGCGTCTTCCTCGCACCGTTCCTTTTTACAGACGTGGGCATGGGGAGATGTGCAGCAGGCTCTTGGCGCATCACGGTTTCGTATTGTGGTTGAAGATAACGGGAAGCTGGTTGCCGTCGCCCTTGTTATTCTGCGTTCGCTGAAAATGGGGTACTCATGGCTGTATATCCCTCGCGGACCGATCTTTCGCGAAGGTCTTGATGAAAGATATACAGCGCGTGCCTGGCTTGCGCTGGAAGACAAGATAAAAAGTTTGGCTCGCGAGCATAACGCTTTTTTTGTGCGAGTCGATCCTTCGTGGGAGTCTTTTTCCGTTGCAGGATGGCAAAAAGCTTCCCGAGAAGTTCAGCCACAACACACGCTGCTTTTGGACTTATCTTCTCCCGAAGAAGAAATGCTTGCGCATATGCATGCAAAAACCAGATACAATATCCGTGTTGCAGAGCGGAAGGGTGTGCAGGTGAGGTTTTCGAGTAGCGTGGAGGATGTTCGAACGTTCACTGCGATCGCAAAGTCCGTGACGGGTCGCACGGGGTTTTCGTATCATCCCGATGAATACTATCGCGCGATAGTGGAAGTATTGGGTAACGCAGGTATGGCGGAGCTTGCGATTGCCGAGATAAAAGGTGAAGCCATTGCGGCGCATTTGATGGTATACGCCGATGGTATCGCAACGTATGCGCATGGAGCGAGCATGAATGAGCATCGTTCCGTAATGGCGCCCGCGCTTTTGTATTGGGAGACAATACGGCGCGCGAAAGAAAAAGGGCTGCAGCAATACGATTTCTTTGGCATTGCTCCGGAAGATGCGCCGAAGGATCATCCTTGGAACGGCATTACGCGCATGAAGCTTGGATTTGGAGGTACGCGTGTTTCCTATTGCGGCGCGTATGATCTGGTATTAAATGAAGCGCTCTACACGATGTTTACCATTACGAGAATGGCTAAGACGTTCTTGAAAAATGGCTTACTTTAGGCGTATTACAACGTAGATTTTGACAAATATACCACACTATGCTATGTATATCGTAGTGTAAGTTTGTTCGTTCCAATCCAACCAGCCAAGCCGGAGCTTACCGATGTAAGCAAGGGGGAGGCTACAGGAGAAAAAAGATGAAGAATCCGCTAGATTGGAAAGCCGTTGGTCGTTTTTTGGCGCTTTTTGTAGACGCGTGCACGCTGGTGCGCAACACGTTCACAGAGCTTAGGGTAGGAATTGAAATCCTCCCGTGGCTCCTTGACGAAGGAAAGGATTTCTTTGTTGAGAAATGTCTGAAGCCACTTGGCAAGGAGTTTCTTGCAACGCAGCGCATTCGCGTCATTGATGACAATACGATTGAAGTCAATCTCGGCATCTCGCCGAAGCTTCCGTTTGATGGAGCAGTGGTTGAGAGCCACACCGGCGAAGGGTGGGCTCCGGTTCAAAAGCGCTTAGATGGCCTGTACGTCGATAATCGAAAGGTTGAAGTATTCCTTTCCGAGCGTCAGCAAAACGGCAAAACCGTTCAAGGTCTCGAGCTTCGCGAGGAACTCACCGGCAAGCCCGTACTGAATGCGAATATTCTGGATGCGTTGCTCGAGTATCCGCATCTCATCCCGGAAGACTGGAAGAAGGATGAGAACGGTAAGACTCTATACATCTTCTTCTGGGGTACCGAGTATCGCTACCGGGGCGGCTCTCTGTATGTCCGCGACCTCCATTGGTGTGGCGGCAGGTGGTATTCGGACTACAGTCGGCTCGACCACTGGGGCTTTCAGAACCCTGCTGCGTCCCTCAATTAGTACTTCGCGCTGAAGACCCTTGGATCTTTTTAGACCCTCGGCACTTAGCACTTCGCCTCGTATACACACCGGTTGTACACGAGGCTTCTTTTTTATATTTATACGGCTCCGTTCAATTAACTGTGGTGTCTCTGCGGCCTGACTGGGAAGGCGCGATATCCTAAAATGCTGCCAAAACACATAATAAACGCTAATTACCAAACTTAAGAAGCTAATCAAGCAGCAGCAAGTAGGTTGGTAATGAATAAATATCGTCCTGTCTTTTTGTTAATCCTTATTGTTGAGTTTTGCACCACACTAGATTGAACGGAGCCATTTTTACTTGATATATTAGTCGTGGTAGTAGGCGAATATGTGGGCGATGAAAATTTCCCGCAGCCGAATCCAGTATCCATACATTCAGAATATCTTCGACTACTGATTTAAGATAGCGTGATGTATGTAGACACTTCATAAAAAATGAAGATACTTGGTGGAAAGCGCTAGGGCATATATGATGCCAAATACTATTCAACCCGGCGAGTATTCAATGGGTGGTGTACTTGAGAAGGCGCTTTTCATATATCGCAACCGGGACGGCAATCTGTATGTCCGCTACCTCAATTGGAGTGGCGACAGGTGGTATTCGAACTACAATTGGCTCGACAACCACTGGAACTTTCAGAACCCTGCTGCGTCCCTCACAACTCTTTTCATTTCTCTCCCGCTTTTGTAGCGGGAGAGTTTTTACCTAACTTCCCTCTCCATCCGCCAAGCTGTTCTCCTGTTGCCTGTAGTTCCAAAGACAGTGCGATATATTGCTTCTCTTTCAACGCATGTGCCTCCCAGAGCAGCAACAAGAGTAATGTAATCGTATCTATTTTTCGTATTG
>CAZSWB010000051.1:5355-5964 GCA_964610675.1 uncultured Candidatus Saccharibacteria bacterium | reverse complement strand
CTCATATTTCTCATATTCCCATTCCAGCGTCGCGTATTCATCCAGCGCCTCCTCACTTTTTACAATCCGAGTCCTCTGCACATCGGAACGCGCTTCAATATCCTTCTGAATCGTATTTATCTGCGCCATGGATGCGGAATCTTTGAATGTCACCGCGATATCAACTTTTTGCTCGACATTACGAAGGAATTCCCCTCCCAACACGTTTACAATATACAGAAATAGAATGATGCACAGCGTCAGCGTCATCACAAGAGTAGTCGCAATGGAAAGCCATATGTTTCTGCGAAAGTTCCGAAACGCGTTGCGGAACACTCTGATAAAAGATATTCCTATCATAGTTTATACGTACCTGCTAACTGATCAGAAACAAGCTTACCATGATTTAAGGTAATCACCCGTTTCTTTAATGCGTTTACGATATCGTCGTTATGCGTTGCAAGCAGCACCGTGGTACCAAGTCTGTTAATTTTCATCAGCAACTGCACGATATCCCAGGAATTTAGCGCGTCCAAGTTTCCTGTCGGTTCGTCCGCTAAGAGAATTTGCGGCTTGTACGCAAGCGCTCGCGCGATGGAGACGCGTTGGCGTTCTCCCCCGGACATTTCA
>CAZSWB010000051.1:1851-5345 GCA_964610675.1 uncultured Candidatus Saccharibacteria bacterium | reverse complement strand
TGCGCTTTTTCCGCGAGATTCACCAGCTTTAATATTTGCGAAACAGATGTTTTAATTTCTTTCGGCTGCGCACCCCCCACCTCCATTGCGAACGCAACGTTTTCGAATGCGGTACGCTTCGGCAACAATTTGAAATCTTGGAATACGACACCGATTTGTCTGCGTAGATACGGTACCTGCCAGTTTTTAATCTTCGTGATATCCCATCCGTCGATAACAATACTTCCTTCTGAAGGCTTTTCTTCCGCGGACAAGAGCTTGAGCAAGGTGGACTTGCCGGCTCCGCTCTGCCCCACTACGGAAACAAAATCGCCCGTAGGTATTTTGAGTGTCACTTCCAAGAGTGCTGCACTTTGATCCGTATATTGTTTAGAGACTTTTGTGAATGTAATCATGTGGGTATTAGTATATCATAAATGCATCCAAGTCCCCGTCCAGTACTCCGGATACGTTATGCGTTTCTCTGTTGTTGCGGTGATCCTTAACAAGTGTATATGGATGCAGTACGTAGGATCTGATTTGACTTCCGAAAGCGGCTGATTGATGCGCTCCACGCAAATCTTTCACTTCCTGAACCTTTTGCTCCGCTAAAAGGATATGTAATTTTGCCGCAAGTAGAGACATTGCAGTGGCCTTGTTCTGCGTTTGCGAACGCTGAGACTGCGATTGCGTGACGATCCCTGTGGGAATGTGATGAATACGTACCGCGGAACTTGTCTTATTCACATGCTGACCCCCTGCTCCACTTGCGCGAAACGTGTCCACCGTGATGTCCTTCGGGTCAATTTCCGGTACCTCTTTCTCTTTAAGCTCGGGCAATATTTCGACACGCGCAAAGGAGGTTTGTCGCAAGTTTTTTGCGTTGTATGGTGATAGTCGTACGAGACGGTGCACACCGTGTTCTCCTTTGAGTATTCCGTATGCATATCTTCCTTGAACGAGAAACGTACTGTGTTTTATCCCCGCTTCTTCCCCTGGCATTCTATCAAGGAGAGTCACCTTCCATCCTTTGCGCTCGCCATAGCGCATATACATGCGTTCCAGCATTTGTGCCCAGTCTTGGGCGTCAGTCCCGCCCGCACCGGATTGAATAGTCATAATTGCGTTGTTACCATCATGCGGGCCGGTAAAGCGAAGCAGTTGCTCGCGGGAAGAAATATCGGCAAGCAACTTTTCGAGTTCTTGTTGTACATCGGCAATTGTTGCGTCTTCTCCTTCCTGCGCTGCCATATGGTAGAGTTCCGAGAGCTGCGTAATGTTTTTCTCGGAGTCCCGTACAAAAGAAATATCACGTTGCAGCTCCGAAAGCTCTTGGGTAAGCGCACTCGCCTGCTCAGGATTGCTCCAAAATGCCGTGTCGTTTTGCAATGCCGTTATTTCCTCGGATCGTTTCTCCTTATTTACAACGTCAAAGACGGTCGGTCAACTCACGCAGCCGCCTTGTTATATCTTTGATAGTTTCCGGGAGTGAATTCATAGAACCTTTGAATCGTAGCATAGAGAAAAATAGTTGACAAATATTAGGTATCTATATATTGTACATTTTCGTGCGGTTACGAATCGCACCGATCATCGTGATATGGTACAAGTGCTCTTTCCAAGCTTTGTAATTGCGCCCAAACCCCATCCAGGAGGCATAAAATGGAGATGCTCACTCTAAAGAACGGTGCCGTTGTAGATGAACCCACGTTCGATTTAATAATGGAGACGCTTCAGACTCTTTTTAATAGAGAACCCATCGCTGCTTATCAGTTGGTGATGAAGTGTCGCGACCCGAACCATCGATTTTTCGGCAATACTGGCGAAAAGCTCAAAGCATTAGGGCTCATCCGGTCCGACGAAAGCGTTCATGATACCCTTCTGAATATTGTTTTGTCAGCAATAGAAGTCGACGGTTCGAAGATAACTCTCAGGTCGCCAGTTCAGGAGTAGCTCCTTGGTATCACCGGTGCCCGCATCACATACGCATGACCAATATTGGCCATGCGTTTTCTCTTTACCTACTTCTATCGGAGCCCCCTGCGAGAATCGAACTTGCGTCTGTGCGTTACGAATGCACTGCTCTGCCACTAAGCTAAGGGGGCCTACCCAAAGTAGTGTAGCGAAAATCGAAAAAATTGCCAGCTAAATAACCCCTTCTTCTTTCAGAAGTATTTCTTTTTTCATGGCACCGCGGTTGTATTCACCGAGCGTACCGTCCGAACGGATCACGCGATGGCACGGAATGCTCGGGTTGTCATTTTTTTTCATAATGGATCCGACAACCCGGTACGCATTCGGACTTCCCGCGGCTTGGGCAACTTCTCGGTACGTCATAGTTTTTCCCCGAGGAATGGATTGTACTACTTGTAACACTCGAGCGGTGAAAATCCTCTCACTCATTTAATTCGGCGATTCTTCTAATCGGACGGTCAGCGTTTTCTCTTCCCCGCGACTGAGCACTTTTAGCGTGACGGAATCACCCGGTTCCATATCACCGATATGCTTCGCGAGAGAATTTTCCGCATCAATTTTTTCTCCGTCTATTTCCAGTATGATGTCGCCCTCAATGATTCCCACTTTGTTTGCCGGAGAGCCCGGTATGACAGCAAGATCTTGTGGTGTGTCCCCCCGTATAACCAGCGCGCCGTAATCAACGTCCAAGTTGTTGGCGTCTTGTATTGCCGGAGTAATGACGGTGTATCGTATACCGATATATGCACGGGTGATCTTTCCCGTTTTTTGGACTGACTCCACAACTTTCTTGATGTCGTTGGCAGGCAGCGCGAAGCCGACGTTTTGCGATCCTTGTGCGATTGCCACGTTTACTCCGATCACCTGTCCGGAAAGATTCAAGAGCGGACCTCCGGAATTTCCCGGATTTATTGCGGCATCCGTTTGAATAACCTCATTGAGTTGCTCGCTCTGTCCAAATCCGCTTCCTGCCGTAATGGATCGGGAGAGACCGGAAACCACTCCGGTGGATACCGTATTGCGAAGTTCTCCCAATGAATTGCCGATTGCGATAGTGGTCTGCCCGACTCGCAGAGAATCTGAATCCGCAAACGAGAGATACGGCAAATCATTTGCCTCTATTATCATTGAGTTGATCACGAGCAACTACGGTTGCCGTATGTTTCGATCCATCATTTAAAAACACGGTATATTCTGCGTCCTCTTGGTCAACCACGTGGCGATTTGTCACAATCATTCCGTCAGCCGATACAAGGAAACCCGATCCCCCGCCAATCTCCATTCTCTCCGTACCTTTTTGCTCAAACCTAGGAACTCTGAATGAAAATGGAGAAAATGGATCGTTTCCGAAGAAATCGCCGAATGGATCGTACCCTTGCGGGTATGAGCGTTCGATGATGGGGACGTCTTTTGAAATCACGATTGAAACAACGGCCTTTTGCGCTTCTTCCACCGTGGCAATGACGGTGTTTTCATAATCGTTGACGATTGATTGTTCCCGCTGACCTTGCGGTGTTTCTTGCGTTAAGGCACGGGGAATG
>CAZSWB010000051.1:0-1841 GCA_964610675.1 uncultured Candidatus Saccharibacteria bacterium | reverse complement strand
CACAACTGCTCCCGCAATTGCACCGGATATGATTGATGTTGCAAGAATGATGTTTTTCATAGAAGTACGTATAGTATGCAACACTCCATTTACCCTCGCAATACAAGATAGATGGTATATATTACGTATGCCACGATGAATACAATACCCTGCCGGCGCTGCAACATATGTTTTTTCCCAATAAACATGGCGATGAAAAGCAGAAGCGATGCACCGACCATGACGGCAAGATCACTATTCACATACTCGGATTTCGGGAGTGGCGCGATGATGCCGGTTACTGCCAAAATGAGGAAAACATTAAAGATATTCGAGCCGACGATATTGCCGACCGCAATATCCGTATTCTTTTTAAACGCGGCAACAGCCGATGTTGCAAGTTCCGGTAAGGAAGTACCTACTGCGACAACGGTCAGTCCGATCAGGCTTTGCGTGACGCCAAGGCCGGTCGCAATGGAAACGGCCGCATCAACGATAAATTTGCCGCCAAGAACCAACCCGATACATCCGCCAATGATAAGTCCCACCGATACCGACGTGCTTTTGTGCGTGATACCGGTATCTGCTTCCTCTCCCGTCGCCTTGCTGATGCCGTAGGTGTAATACAGGAAAATGGCGAAGAACAACAAGAGGATAAATCCGTCGATGCGCGTAATCGCGGAGATAGCGCTTCCGTCGATGAGTTCGTCGTTAATGAGGAAGAACGCGGCCATGGCGGCGAGCAGAGCAAAGGGTATTTCTTTCCATACCGTTCCTTTGTGGACACTGAGCGGATAAATGGCAGCCGAAATACCCAGAATGAGTAAAATGTTACTGATATTACTGCCGATAATATTTCCAATGGCCAAATCCGTTTCTCCGGATGCCGCCGAAAACGTGCTTACGATCAATTCCGGAGCAGACGTACCGAATGAAACAACCGTCAGTCCGATGACGATATCGCGAATTCCGAATTGTTTTGCGATTGAAGATGCCCCGCCCACGAGCCAATCTGCCCCTTTAATGAGGAGGCCAAAGCCGATAACGAGAAGTATGATTTGCAATATGACCATATGAAATGAATGTACGCACCATAGCATAGCGTACAGGGAAGGATAAAGACAAAAGAATTTGACGCGATCGCTTAAATGCAATACACATACATATCAGTGGTTTGCACCTTTTCACAACTTTTTAGTAGAGGGATTTGATGACTAAGCTGAAGTCAAGAACTCTTGCCGACGTGGGCTTGATTGAAAGAAGCCCGCGGGCGATCGGGCTCATGCAACACGCGAAAAAGAAGAAAAAGAAGACAGAGAGCTCGTCCTCGTCAGTAACGAATTTTCTGCAACGCGCACATTTGCGCCTCATGAGAGAAAACCACTCGGAACTTTTGATTTCAACCATAATGGAAGAATTTCGTACCTTTACAGCGGATGAGAAATTAACAAAGGAACAGCGCAACGGAATGGAATCGTTTTTTGCTGAAGTCCGCGCGATACTTGTCTCGAGCACGCCGAGTAAGCGACGTGATTTTCTGAGACGCAACAGGAAGGGTTTCCTCAGAATGAACGTGAACAACCGAAGGTAGCCCAAAACGTACGTAGTCAATATCCAAACACGCAAAGCCCTATCCAGGAAGATGGGGCTTTTTTAAACTCATAATGACGGAAGGTTAATCGTCACAATGCGACCTCACGTATTTGGTGGTATTCGTTGAATTACATTGTTCCGCAACGTTGAGATGTTGCCTGGAACGCATTAACCCTTTTTTCCATGCATTGGTAGATAGCACAATTGTATCTATTCTTGCTGCATTGGACACATAGGACGATTATCAGTAAAATTTGACATATGCAAGG
>CAZSWB010000050.1:0-5989 GCA_964610675.1 uncultured Candidatus Saccharibacteria bacterium | reverse complement strand
ATCGGTAAATAAGTCCTATGATTATAGGAGTGTTGTTCTCTCAATCTTATCTTTAAGTGCTATCAGAAAGTACTTTGTCCATGCACGTTCCGCGCCCGCTTCCTCCTTGTCCCATATGTACGCAAAACACCTATTGGGGTCCCGGCCAGTTCATGTCAGTGAAGAAAGGAGTTGGTCTTGCCGAATACCGATGCCCGATTTGCCACGTAGATGCTTCTCTCCTGTACAAGAACCCCAACCTTGCGGTATTCATGGCTGCAAACACCCACACGTACGATCTGGTGGAGTGCGAAGCGCTAGTGATGAAACTACTCCAAGAATATGACGGTAAGGAAATGTTTCTCCACGGTACCCTTCCTGGTTTCTCGGTGTACTTCATCGTAGCCGTCGGCAAAAAACATTACTGGAAACAGGCCTTGCCGCAGCCAATCGAAGTAATGTCAATCAACCTAGAAAACATCGGCGAGCTTGTCCACTGATACGTGCTCGAGCCCAAATGTTTTATCAATCCCCCGCCGTACACAATCGTGTCCTCGGGGGATTTTTCTTGAATTTGCAATATCATGCATTTTTCTCGATACTACTTACATCACGCGCACTCATAGCTCAATGGCAGAGCAGTGGCCTTTTAAGCCAACGGTTGGGGGTTCGAGTCCCTCTGGGTGCACAAAAAAAAGGATGCTCCGTTATGGAACACCCCTTGTGATTTGATTAGACTACGCCAAGCTTTGACTTTTGAAAATCTTCCAGCGTACGTCCGGTGATCCGCAGCAACACCGTTCGGTAACGGGAATTTGTCTCGTCCAGCACATCTTGAGGAACTTTGAGATTTCTCACGAAAGCCAAATCTTCATCGCTACACGGATCGCGCCGGTCAAGATTGAATTGCCTACCCCAGTTTCGAACAACCTCTTTGTCGAATGGAGACGGTGATGTTTGACGCACACTAGCGAGAGCCCACTCTACTTGATCCCAGAAACGACTGGAATCGGGAGTACCAACTTCGTCAGCCAGTACTTCACCTTCGCCGAATTCAAACTTGGTGTCTGCGAGAATCATATTCTTTGCTTCAGCCACTTCGGAAATTCTTTGGTACACCGCGAGAGAGAGATCACCCAATGCCTTGCCGTACTGCTGAATAACCTTTTCCGTCTGCAAATGCTCATCGTGTCCCGTCTCTGCCTTTGTCGTTGGCGTAAAGATCGCAGGCACAATGCGAGAACCATCATGAAGTTCGCTTGGCAGTTCAATACCGCAGACCTGTTGCGCCTCCTGATATGACTTCCAACCGGATCCGGTCAGATACCCGCGCACGATACATTCAACGGGAATCATGGAGAGCTTCTTCACGATAAGGGACCGTTGATATATCTCGGTCATTCCGCGCAACGATGGTGGCAGGTACTTGTCCATATTCCTGCCGAAGGCGATGAGATGATGATTAACATCTCGCAGTACTTCATCCAGCCAGAACACTGTCAACGCAGTGAGTAGCTCACCCTTTTGAGGTATCAGTGTTGGCAACACGAAGTCGAAGATGCTCACCCGATCAGTAGCAACGACGAGCAGTAGGGTTTCATCCGGCAAAAGATAGGTGTCGCGCACCTTACCCTGATGAATCCGATTGAGTCCCGCCCGAGTGAGACTTAGGTTGAATGCACACATGTTTTAGGCTCGCTTTCTTCTAGTTAATGTACAGATTAAGAAGTAGTCACGATGACTCTTCGTGTGCTGATGATAGATGAAGCATCCTCAGCTGACAAGCTGTATATGCATACCCGCCTTTTGGGAATTGAAACAAAAAATCCCCAGGTTCTTTTGTACTCTACAGTACTTAAGAACCCAAGGGATAAAGTAAAAGTGACTAAGAAGCAAAAGTTCACAGTTGCGGAACGACGATACGATGCCGAAACTCTGCATGCCAAACACTGTCATCCTCGAACTGGACGCCAAAAACCTCGAGAAGATCATTGTCACCGAAGTTGACGTGGGCGACGAAGAACTTTCCCTCCGATTTGAAGAGGAAGAGCGTAGCATGCCTGTTCGTTCGCAGGTGCTCTGGATGCGTTTTCACAAAGCGGATAATCTGGCTTTGAGTCAAACACAGCTTTGCCATATCTACGCTAAATGAGCCGAACAGCTGTTCGAAGGTGGCATCTTCCACCATCTCGTGTACCACCACTGGTCTTTCTGGTGTTGGACCACTCGTTTCATTGAGGCCCCAGATTCTAAAGTCACGATCGATGAAACCGGCAAACACGTCTGTTGCATTCAAAATGATTTCCGTGCCGTCCGTAGCAGGAATGATAAGAGGGTCCGAGATGCGTCGCAGAATGGATGACACACGTACCGGTTTACTTTCGTCTTGTTCCATCAACATCTTCAACCGATCGCTGTCGAGCGACAGAAACCAGCTAAGATGTTCAGTCTTGATCTTACCTATGAGAACTAATGCTTGTAGATCTTCAAACAAGGTGCCTAACTCCGACGTACCAACATCGACGCTCATGAAAATTCTCCTAAAAACGAAGGATGTCTTAATTTGCAATGTTCAAGCGTACTGTTCGTATTATGTACCGTAATTGTGCTATCCGTCAAAAGTAACCTATATACGATTATTGAGAGCATTTTTTTATATGCCGCTTTAGGAACGCACACTTGTCGGCTTATGTGTACGCGTTTGACGCCCTACCCTATTTCTTGTTACATATTGAACAGTATTGTTGAGCTATCGTAGCCTCATACCTGCACATTCCAATTAAGGACATTTCTATGAGCCCTGCAAATGAACCGCTTCCCTTTCACGAATCAATTATCATTGCACTTCAACGATTCGGCCTCGACCCGAACCATCACGAGGCTAGAAATCTCTTACTGCACATTCAAGAGACAAAGATCATGGAAGGCCATGATGCGATCATCTTTGCAATTGATAGATATATTACATGCAGGCACTTTTCAAGATTGGGCTGCCTATGCGACGAAACAAAAGAATCCATTCGCAAACAGAAAGAGGAATGCGCGGCGAAATCTGAAACGAAGCAGAGAGCCACACACAATATGTTTGAGGCTCTCATGAGCGTAGCGCGATTGCCGGAGACTTACCGCATCCGACGCAGTGACTGCTTGAAGCGAGATTACGAAAAGTATTTCGGTAACACACATGCGCGTGAAGTATTTCAAGTTCTCATCGGTGAAAAGGGAGAGGAAGATATAAGCGCGCTTGGACAAGGCTGTTATCGGACAGTATCAATGATGGCAGCGCGCGATAATAATGCACTTACATAAATTGAAGAAGTCAGCAAACTGCGCCTACCGTTCGGGTACGGCGCTTTTTTTGTGTATACTTACGCTGTGGTATCCCCTCTTTATTTATAGCAAACACCTATGAACGAAACACCCAGACAAGTTATATGGATCATCATCGCCCTCCTCGTTATCGGAGGAGCGTATCTGCTATTCTCTCAACAAGACAATAAAGGAACAAGTGAATCGAAATCAGATAATAACCTGTATTCTGAGCAGACGATTACCCATGGACATGGTCTGGCAGTGGACGTACAAGATCCTCTTAAGCTATATATCGCAACCCATCACGGCTTACTGCTTCTGCAGAAGGAACAGGATCTGTACCGGGTCGGAAAGAGCAAAGATGATTATATGGGCTTTTCCGTGCATCCTACCGATCCGAATGTCCTATTTTCCAGCGGTCACTCAAGCACAGGCGGTAATATTGGGGTACAAAGATCGGAAGATGGAGGCGTAACATGGAATACAATATCGAAGGGCGTTCAGGGTCCCGTGGATTTCCACGCGATGACGGTAAGTCCAGTACAGCCTTCTCTCATGTATGGCTGGTATCAGGGAAATCTACAGCGCAGTACCGACGGCGGAACCACTTGGGAAATTGTAAATCGCGAGATCACTCCGATCTACCTGGCAGCAGATACTGCGGATGAAAACGTCGTATATGCCGCAACCGCTCAAGGCGTTTTGGTAAGCGCCGACAGAGGTGAAAGCTGGGAGACGCTCTCCCCGGAACTTGAGGGAGGCGTGGTTTCCGTTATCGCCGTACAGCCGGATGACGAGAATACGCTCATCGTATTCTCGGAGCGCTTCGAAGGATTGGGAATAAGTACGGATAAAGGACAATCGTGGAAAAGAATCGATGAACGCTTTAACGGTGAATTCGTCGTGCACCTAGCCTTCGACAAGAATACTTCGGGGGTGTTGTATGCGCTCACGCATGAGAACGCACTGTATAAAAGCGGCAATGCAGGTGAGACGTGGAAAAAGATTCGTTAGTTCCTTATGGTATGGTAATAAGGATGATACGCTTTCCGTTTTTAAACCCCCTAGGGTAGCACTATATGGCACCCGCACAGAATACCTCCTGGCAGTCAAGCACAATCCCCGACGTTCTTGATGCGCTCAATACGCGAGAAAGCGGTCTTACGAATGAAGAAGCGAAAGTACGTATTGAGGAATTTGGGCAAAATTACCTGCCTGCCGGAAAGGTAGATAGCATCTTCCTCATTTTCATTCGGCAATTTCAAAGCCCGTTGATTTACCTTCTCTGTATTGCAGCGGTCATTATTTTTGTAACGGGAGAGACCGTTGATGCGTTTATCATTCTTGCGGTGCTTTTGTTTAATTCAATCGTTGGAACAATACAAGAGGGAAAAGCGCAAAATACTCTACTTGCGCTTCAAAAGTTCACCGCGACGTCCGCGACCGTATTGCGCGATCGAGTTGAACGCATCATACCCGATACAGACGTGGTGCCCGGAGATATTATCATCTTGCAGGAAGGAGAAAAGGTACCTGCGGATGCACGAATCCTTTTCGCTAATACATTAAAAATTGATGAAGCAAGTCTCACTGGTGAATCAGAACCGGTGGCAAAAACGCACGAAGAGAAAGAAAAGAATATAATCTACAAGGGAACTCACGTCGTAAGCGGAAATGGCACAGCCATCGTTATTTCCACCGGAACCTCCACGGAAATCGGGAAAATCGCGAAAGAAATCGCCACCATCGACACCGAAATTCCGCTGAAGACCAACATCCGCTATCTCTCCCGCCTGATTATTATGGCTGTGTCCGTTATCAGCGTACTTCTCATCGTTGTGGGTATGATTTCCGGTAATTCTCTTAGGGAAATGTTCACGGTATCAGTGGCACTGTCAATTTCCATCATTCCCGAAGGGCTGCCGATCGTCATGACATTAGTGCTTGCTACGGGAGTTCGCAGAATGGCAAAACGCAACGTTTTGGTAAAGCGACTGCAAGCCGTGGAAGCATTGGGACAAACCAAGGTTATCGCAGTTGACAAGACGGGAACGCTTACGCGGAACGAAATGGTTATTCAACGCGTATACGTGGACGGGAAAACGTTTTCCATTGCAGGAAGCGGCTATGAACCCAAAGGTGATGTTATGCTCGATGGTAAAACGATCGACCCGCTCAATCACCCGGAAATTCTCTTCAGCGGAAAAATTGCTGCGTTTTGCGCAAGTGCTCGACTTTCCTTTTCCGATGAAACCGCTTCATGGAAAATATCCGGTGATCCTACCGAGGCCGCGATGCTCGTATTTTCTGAAAAAATCGGATTTCGTCATAATACGTTGGAACAGGAGTCTCCGAAGGTTTCCGAGCTGCCGTTTAATTATCAGAATAAGTATCATGCAACAATTCGAAAATCGGATGGAAAGAATTTCTTTACCGTTGTTGGTGCCCCGGAAAAAATACTCATGCTGTGCGATTCCGTCTGGCACTTAGATACACCTAAAAAGCTAACAAAGAAAGGTAGAGATGAGCTGGAAACGGTATTTCAAGAACTTGCACAAAACGGTTTCCGAGTTATTGCGCATGCGGTTCACGAAGACATGGTCCAACCGATTGATAGCGATACACTCCCTCCGCTCATATTCGTTGGATTTTATGCGATGCACGATGCGCTCCGCAGTGAAGTAAAAGAGGCGATGCA
>CAZSWB010000049.1:0-6016 GCA_964610675.1 uncultured Candidatus Saccharibacteria bacterium | reverse complement strand
GAATCCGGTAGATCATCCGCACGGTGGTGGTGAAGGTAATCAAAGTGTGGGTATGAAATACCCGAAAACTCCATGGGGGAAGCATGCGCATGGAGTGCGAACGCGAAGGAGCGGAAAGTATTCCGATTTGCTAATCTTGGAGAGAAGAAAGAATAAACGTAAGAAATAACAGGTATTATGTCACGATCAATTAAAAAAGGCCCATTTATCGACCAGTATTTGCTTGATAAGATCAAGAATCTTCAACGTGGAGATCGCACGGTCATCAAGACATGGTCGCGCAGATCCACCGTGTTTCCTGAAATGGTCGGGTTTCGTTTTGGTATTCATAATGGAAAAGAACATATTCCCGTCCTCATTACCGAAGACATGGTAGGACATAAGCTCGGAGAGTTTGCTCCGACAAGGAAATTCGTACGTCATGGTGGAAAGCTTCAGAAAGAAGTAGAATCCGCACCTGGAGCCGCTAAGCCAGCAGCCAAGTAACTCCTATGCAAGTATCTGCTACACAAAAACATGCACGGATGTCGCCTCGAAAATTGAGGCCGTATGCCCGTATGATTCAGGGAATGAAAGTCACGCAGGCGCAACATCAATTGTCCCTTTCCGTAGGAAAGGCGCCCGGCATTATTCTTGATGTTCTCAACAGCGCAATCGCAAACGCGAACCATAACTCGAATATATTGGCGGATGACTTGAAGGTGTCGAGTATTTTGGTGAATCAAGGGTTGGTGATGAAGCGCTTTATGCCAGCTGCAAAAGGAATGGCTCATCCCATTTTAAAACGCACCGCTCATGTTACCGTTGTCGTATCGGGAGATGCTCAAGCGAAAGCAGTGAAAGAAAAAAAGATACAAACAGTAACGGCTGATCAATTCGTTGCGCAAGAACAGCGAGCTGATAAAAAGGAAGAGCAAGAGCTTACGGCTCAGCATTTGGACAAGCATGATACTGATGAGCGCAGTGTGGAAACGATTGCTAATGCGCAGACCGGTACGGCGTATCAGAAAATGAAAATGAATCAAAAAGGCGGAAACGCGAAAAAGACGCATCGAAGAAAAAGTATCGGATAATATATCATCTATATACCTATGGGAAGAAAAACAAATCCAATCATTCTGAGAGTCGGTAACATCCTCCACAACTGGGATGCAAAATGGTTTTCCGACCGACCAAAAGATTTTCGAGATAATCTCATTCAGGATATTCAAATTCGGAATTACCTGAAAAAGAATTTACGGGTCGCTTCCATTTCACGTGTTGAGTTTGTGCGTCAAGCGCGAGAGACGGTGCTGACGATTCATACCTCTCGCCCCGCAGTTGTCATTGGACGAGGCGGATCGGGTATCGAAAAAATACAAAAAGATTTCCAAAGGATGTTCGGAAATACTGCAAAGTTTCGTATTAATGTACAAGAAATTCGAAATCCCGATACGGACGCAAGCGCTGTGGCCACGCAAGTGGTAGATCAGATTGAACGTCGGATGCCGTATCGCAGAATATTAAAGCAAGCGGTGCAACGTTCCATTCAGGCCGGAGCGCGCGGAGTACGTATCGCGGTTTCCGGGCGATTGAACGGCGCAGACATTGCGCGCCGCGAATGGCTTGCGGACGGCAGCGTGCCGCTGCATACATTTCGCGCCGATATCTCGTATTCGGAACGTACCGCACATACGACGTTTGGAACGATCGGCGTCAAGGTATGGATTAACCGTGGAGAATACGAAGCTGAAAAGGAAGAGCGTCCTGGAGAGGCGATTCGAGAAACAAAACCCGGGAAAACGGCTCCACGTCGTCGCAAGTCGCTTGCGGAGAAAGTGGTCGCGCCATCTGACATGAAAGGAACTCAAAAATAACAAAGGTATATGTCTTTTATTCCACGAAAAGTAAAACATCGAAAACATCAGAAGGGCTCTGTTCGCGGTGTCGCAAAAGGGGCGTTTACGATCGATTTCGGTCAGTATGGGCTAAAAGCCATGGAAAGCAGATGGGTTAGCGCACGTCAACTGGAAGCAGCGCGTCGTGCAGTTACCAGGCATGCGAAGCGAAACGGGAAAATCTGGATTCGCGTATTCCCGGACAAGCCGATTACCGCAAAAGGACAGGAGCTTCCCATGGGAAAAGGAAAGGGGTCGGTAGATCATTTCGTTGCCGTTGTGCATCGCGGAAGAGTGGTGTTTGAAGTTGACGGTATGGATGAAAAAACCGCACGAGAAGGGTTGCGCTTGGCGGCACAAAAACTTCCGCTGAAGACGAAATTTATTGCGAAGGTTGGATAACGATACATATATGAACATGCAAGAATTAAGACAATTTTCAAAAGAAGAGCTGGAGCAAAAGCTGTTGCAAGCTTGTCAAAAGCTACATTTTATTCGTGAAGAAGTGGTATCCGGAAAAGACAAAAATCATTCGCAGATGCGGGGTTTAAAAAAGGAAATCGCGCAGATCAAAACTTGCATTTCGGAGCTTTCTCATTCATAGTATATCTTTATGAAACAAGACCAACAACCTGAAACAGTCGGGCGCAAACGAACGTTTGACGGTGTTGTTGCGCGAAAGTCCGGAGCAAAAACCGTAGCCGTGCAGATCGTACGCATTATCGCACACCCGGTGTATGGAAAACGGATTAAACAGACAAAACGGTATTTGGCACATGATGCAAGTGATGCTCTTGCAGTCGGTGATGCGGTTACGATTCACGAATCAAAGCCGCTCTCCGCTCGGAAGCGTTGGATTGCGATATTGAAGGAAGGAAAAACGCTATGATTCACGAAGAATCCAAACTGATGATCGCCGATAACTCTGGAGGAAAGATGGTAAAAGTTATTCGAGTGCTCGGTTCTACGCACCGAAGATACGCATATATCGGAGATACGGTGGTAGCTACCGTGAAGGTTGCAGAACCGAGAGCGTCCGTGAAGAAAGGCGATGTCGTTCGTGCTGTTATCGTGCGTGTTCGCAAAGAGCATAAGCGACCGGACGGAACGGCGATTCGATTTGACGACAACGCGGCGGTCATTGTAACGAAGGAATCAAAAGAACCGGTCGGTACGCGTGTATTCGGACCGATTGCAAGGGAGCTTCGTACTCGCGGGTTTCAAAAAATTGTTTCATTAGCATCTGAAGTCTGGTAATCACTATGGCAACACTTCTAAAAATCAAACAAGGCGATACCGTGCGGATTCTTCGTGGAAAGGATGCGGGAAAACGCGGAAAAGTTCTTGCGGTACTTCCTCGTGCTGAAACGGTGGTTGTTGAAGGAATGAATATGGTGAAGAAGCACGTGAAGGCAAAGAGCGGTGGCCAAAAAGGACAGCGCGTAAGCATTGCCGCTCCGATTCGTATTGCGAATGTTCAGGTGGTTTGTACGCAATGTAAAAAAGGAACAAGAGTCGGCATTACGCGCGAAAACTCGGTTCGCAGCCGTGTGTGCAAGAAATGTAAGTCGATTATTGAATAACTGTTATGCCCATTATTACTCCTACAACTCAAAAGCTCGCACAATCGCTTGGAATCAAGAACATTCATGCGGTGCCGCGCGTCACGAAAGTGATCGTGACCGTGGGTGTTGGCAAAAATCGAGATAATAAGACATATATTGAAGCGGTGCAAAAGGACCTGGCAACGATCACCGGTCAGAAGCCGAGTGAGAGACGTGCGAAGAAGTCAATCGCCGGTTTTAACGTTCGTGAAGGGAATCTGGTGGGGTACAGCGTAACGTTGCGTGGAAAGCGCATGGAGGATTTCCTGACCCGATTTGTTGGTACCGTTCTTCCGCGTATTCGGGACTTCCGCGGATTGTCTCTTTCCGTATTGGATGGACAGGGAAATGCGAGTATCGGGCTTACGGAGCATTTGGCGTTTCCGGAAATTCGGGCTGATAAGACGGACATTATCTTTGGCGTAGGTGTTACGTTTGTAACCACGGCACAGAACAATGAGACGGCAGAACAGATGTTCCGAGCACTCGGATTCCCGTTTAGAACAGAGGGGCTTGAAGAATATTAATATATAGCGTACTTTAGATACTTGTATGGCAAAAACATCCTCCATCGCAAAGAGTAAACGAGTTCCCAAGTTTTCAACCAGGGAGCGTTCTCGATGTAAGCTCTGCGGACGCCCGCGAGGGTATATGCGCGATTTCGGTATGTGTCGGATCTGTTTTAGAGAAAGTGCGGAAAACGGACATATTCCGGGGATTAGAAAATCATCATGGTAATGCTATGGATACTGTAGGTAACATTCTCACGATATTGCTAAACGGACAGCGCGTTGGAAAAAAACGCGTGGCTGTTCCGTATTCTCGTTTCGCCGAACGGTTTCTTGCATATTTAAAAGAACAAGACTTGATCGGAGATACCCGCTTACAGGAGAGTCCGAAGTCAAAGCTCATTGTTTCGCTTTCGTATGACGATGCGGGAAAAGGTCGTATCAGCGGATCGGAGAGAATCAGCAGGCCGGGAAGGCGCGTATATGCCGGATCGGATTTCTTACCGTATACGCGGCAGGAAAAGGGAATGATCATCGTATCCACTTCAGAAGGAATCATGAGTGAGAAACGTGCAAGGGGAAAAGGTATCGGAGGAGAACTTATTTGCGCTATTTGGTAATCCCTATGTCACGTATTGGTAAACAACCCATTCCTGTTCCCGGCGACGTAACCGTTACGATCGATGGAACGTCCGTGCATGTAAAAGGGCCAAAAGGAGAAAATACGATTGCCGTGCATCCTGATATTTCCGTCACCGTCGTAGATAACGAGCTCATATGTGCCATTTCGCATAAAACAAAAAAAGCACCTGCGTTATGGGGTACAATGCGTGCCGTTCTTTCCAATGCCGTCACGGGAGTTCATGAAGGATTTACCAAAAAGCTTGAGTTGCATGGCGTAGGATATCGAGCTTCTCTTGTTGGGAAAAACATACAGCTTCTTGTCGGATATTCTCATCCTGTTGTTATCGAGGCACCGGAAGGCATATCGTTTTCGGTAGAGAAAGAAACGATCACCGTTACGGGGTTTGACGCGTATGCAGTCGGTCAGGTAGCGGCGAATATTCGCAAGGTACGTCCGCCTGAGCCGTATAAAGGAAAGGGAGTACGATATGTTGGAGAGCATGTGCGTCGCAAAGTTGGGAAAGTCGTTGGTTCTACTACATAACATATATTTATTCTATGAACATCGCACATCGAACCAAGCGTCATAAGAAGATACGATCACGGATGATCGGAACCGCAGCACGTCCAAGGGTGTGCGTGTTTCGCAGTGCGCGCGGAATGGAAGTTCAAGTGATTGACGATCAAAAAGGAGTTACGTTACTTTCATCGCATATGATTCAAAAGAAGTCTGTCACGAAAATGCAGCTGGCCCAAGATATGGGGAAAGCTCTCGCGGCAGAGGCGAAAGAGAAGGGTATTTCGAATATCGTTTTTGATCGTTCGGGGTACATGTATCATGGAAGAGTAAAGGCGCTGGCGGAAGCGTTGCGCGAAGGCGGAATTCAATTTTAATATATATTTACGAATATGGCTTACGGATCATCATCAATTGAAGACAACCAGTTCGCACACGAAGTGTTGGAGATATCCCGCGTTGTTCGTGTGGTGAAGGGTGGACGAAGATTTCGATTTCGCGCGAGTGTTGTGGTTGGTGATCGTGCCGGCAAAATCGGGTTTGGCATAAGTAAGAGCAAGGATGTGCAACAAGCTATTGCCAAAGCTCAAGCTCAAGCGATGAAAAAAATCGTTACGGTTCCTATTATCGATGGCACCATTTCTCATGAAGTGATGGCAACATTCAAAGGGGCGGAGGTACTCTTGAAGCCTGCTCGAGCGGGTACCGGCGTTATTGCCGGTGGCATTATCCGAACCATTGCGGATTTGGCGGGAATTAAGGATTTGGTTTCCAAGCGGTACGGCTCGGTGAGCAGGATCAGCAACGCGCGTGCTGTCATTAACGCGCTGTCGAATAACGGATAATACTTCTATGTCACTATTTCAATTACCGGCAATCATACAG
>CAZSWB010000048.1:0-6034 GCA_964610675.1 uncultured Candidatus Saccharibacteria bacterium | reverse complement strand
GATCACTTTGTTGAGTGGAGCAGCAGGAGTATGGCTTGCCTCTCTGCTCCCGTTGTGAGCTATAGCAGCCCGTGAAGGAAGTTCTCTTCACGGGCTTTTCATATGGCCAAAGAGCGATGAAGGGGTAGAGATCGAATTCTTGACTCTTGCATTGTATTTTATGCGGCTACGGCAACCGATTTATTATTTACAAGGTTTATTTGTATGCAATCGAGTAGTGAGATATAGTAAGTGTGTCAATCTCCATGTATGCATCAAAAGATCGTACTCCTTATCGTAGCACTTATCGCGGTTGCCGCAATCGCGAGCACCGTGTTGGTACTGAAAAATCCTTACATTATGTCTTCAATTTCTCAAACTAGCCCGTCGTCACAGTACGATATTAGTAAGCATTTTTTGCAAGCTCAAGGGTGCAGTAATTTCGTTGTATATCAAACGGATGAGGAAGATACTATGGGCATTGCCGTCTTTGTAGACAAGGATGCCCTCAATCTTTCTCCGGAGGCAACCGTATTTGATATCGAAGAAACGGATGGAGGTCATGTAATGGTAAGCCTCATCGAAGGGAAAGCGGTAAGTTCCGGGTATTGTAACGATGTGATTGAAAATGATTTCAAGCGGAATAAGCAGCTGGTAGCAAAACAAGGAGAGGTGACCATTTCTATCTCGAAGTCCAATACAGAATTGGATGAAGCATATACAACGACGGTGGTTTTACGAAAAATTTATTTTTCCGAAGAGGACGGTAGCGACTCCAATATGTTCATCAGCGAGTTGGTCTTTCGCGATGTAAGCGTCGGGTGGCTTCCCGGATAGGAAATCAGCCGCGGTTGAGGCTTCGCTTGTATTGGAAAAGACTTTTATTTGACGATTCTGTACTTTCTGCGCCATACTGTTGAGTTACGGGTTCTGCATGTTCGTTGAAAACTTGCAGGTTGTGTATGTTCGCAAAGCAATTGCGTTATCTTTTTGCTTGCTGTTTGTTGAAGCTTTTTAGCGAGGAGTATTAAATGGGGTATCATGCAAGCCTAATGTGCGTTTTACGGACCGTTTCTGTAGGTGTGCTGTTCTTTGTGGTCAGTGCGCCTATTTTATCCCTAAGGTTCATGCCGCGGATAGAGGGTCAAATCTTTTTCCTTGCGATTGCAGGCGGGTTAGGGATTTGCGTGCTTTTTGACTGCGTCTCAAGTGTGCAAAGGGAGAGGCAGCAATATAGGTATGGTTCGTGGTATGTAAGCTTGAACGTGTTGATTGCTTCGCTGGGCGGGATAGTGGGAATACATGTCGCCTCTCTGCTTCCGTAGTCAATCTCAGTAGCCTGTGAAGATTCCTTCTCTTCACGGGCTTTTTAGCGCGCATATTTTCTCTCGTTCTTGGAAAAGCGGGAGAAATGTGCCGGTGCAAATCTTCGGCTTCGCAGAAATGGCAAATCCACGCTATACTATACCCTATGCGCTTAAATCCTTTTCGGTCCAAACGCAAGAAAAACGAAGCCTGGTTAAAGCCCGCCACAAAACGAGCAGCGGGAGGTATCGCCTTGATTGTATTTTCGCTGATTGCTCTGTTGAGCTTTTTTTCCGCTGCAGGACCCTTCGGCAACTTCATTTTGTTCTCGCTACGAAGGTTATTTGGCATTCTTGGCTACCTTGTTCCGTTTGCGCTCGCCGCGCTCGGCTGGAAATGGCTCAAGGCAGGCGGAGAGCAAATGCCACGTAGTCGTATCATTGGGATATGTTTGTTGGCAGCGGGTCTTCTTGGTACATTTCACGTGATTGGAATTCCGTTGGAAGACGCATACCAATACGCGCTCGATGGAAAGGGCGGCGGCTTACTTGGTTTCTTTCTTTCATTTCCGATGAGTCAGCTATTCTCTGAAATCGCTTCTTCGTTGATATTTCTAGCTGCGGTAATCGTCGGTTTCTTTCTCGCATTTAACGTATCTCCAAATGATGCGAAAGAATGGTTCCGCTCCCTATGGCCGAAAGCGGATGCGACTGTTGTCGAGGGTGATACGGTTGAAGAAGATGGGGATATGCAAGATGCGGTCACCGGTACGCTTCCGCTATTCCGCATTAGCAGGAAAGTTGCATCCGCATCGCCCATTGATCCGAATCAATTGAAAATGGAAGCGGAACAGCGAGCCAAGGAGGAAGAGCAAAAGGAAAGAATTCGCGCGCAGGTTAAGTCCGCAAACAAGAAATACGTATTACCTTCCCTTGATATTTTACATTCATCCATTAGCAAACCGGACAGTGGAAATATTGAAGCGAATAAGCTGCTGATTAAAACGACGCTTGAGAAGTTCGGTATTAACGTCACGATGGGTAAGGTAAGCGTGGGACCTACCGTTGCGCAATATACATTGCGTCCCGATGAGGGCGTGAAAATCGTTCGCATAACGGCGTTGCAGAATGACCTTTCGCTTGCGCTTGCGGCGCACCCGATTCGTATTGAAGCTCCCATTCCGAATACGAATCTCGTTGGTATCGAAATCCCAAACAAGGATGTTTCCTTGGTTCGTCTCAAAGATCTCTTATCATCAAAGGAGTTTCAGAAATCCCCTTCTCCGCTCACCATTGTGCTCGGGAAAGATGTTGCGGGAATATCGCAAGTTGGCACCATCGGATCGATGCCTCATTTGCTTATTGCCGGTGCTACCGGTTCCGGAAAGTCCATTTTCATCAATACCCTTATTCTCTCGCTCCTCTACCGAAATTCTCCTTCTCTGGTACGGATGATTCTTGTTGATCCCAAGCGCGTGGAGTTGTCACTGTACAACGGAATCCCGCATTTGCTGACACCCGTTATTACGGAACCTGATAAGACAATAAACGCGTTGAAGTGGGCGGTGAAAGAAATGGATCGCAGGTACCGCTTGCTTGCGGAAACGGGATCGAGAAATTTGCCGTCGTTTAACGCGAATAACCCCGATGAAGCGATGCCGCTGATCGTCATCGTGATTGACGAATTAGCGGATCTTATGGCAACCCACGCGCGAGATGTGGAAGGAATGATCGTGCGGCTCGCGCAAATGGCTCGTGCTATCGGTATCCATTTGGTTCTCGCCACGCAACGACCGTCCGTAAATGTCATTACTGGTCTCATTAAGGCGAACGTACCTGCTCGCATTGCATTCAATGTAGCATCGCAGATCGATTCGCGTACCATTTTGGACGGAGGGGGTGCAGAAAAACTTTTGGGAAGCGGAGATATGTTGTATTTACCGGGAGATCGAGCCAAGCCCGTCCGGTTGCAAGGAGGGTTTATTTCCGAAGAAGAAGTGAGACAAGTCGTGCAGGATTTGCGAGAGAAAAATCCTCACGAGACTGAATTTGATGACACTATCATTTCTCCAGCTCATGCAGGAAGTGGTGAAGCGGGAGATGCGGGAGATGATGCTTTGTTTGAAGAAGCCAAGAAAATCGTTACGGAATCGGGAAAGGCGAGTGCATCGCTCTTGCAGCGGCGGCTTAGAGTGGGGTATTCCAGAGCGGCGCGTCTTTTGGATATGCTAGAGGATTACGGTGTGATCGGTGCGCAAGACGGAAACAAGCCAAGGGAGATTATTATGCAAGCTCCTAACGAAGGGTTTGGAGAGGTGATTCCAAACTTTCATGAACCCGTGGAGAATCCCGAGGTGCACGAAGATCAGGAGGGTGAGAAGGAATGGTAGGTGTTCGTCCGGGCAAAGGAGCGAATCACGAAGGGGTGGGAGGACGCTTACGGCATGCGAGAGAGGCACAACACTTGTCACTTGAAGAGGTTTCGGAGGAGTTGCATATTCCGTTTCGGCAACTTCGTGCGTTGGAGGACGACGATCTTTCCGTATTTTCCGCAGAGCTGTATGCAAAAGGAGCATACACGACGTACGCGAAATATCTTGGTATTGATACCAGTATATCTTCTCATGCCTTTTTGCGATCACTGACTCACGTTCGGGAGCGTATACCGTTGACGCTTCATACTCCCGCAACGTTCCTTGAGCGGCTTATTCATCCAAAATTTATTTTGGCAGTGAGTGGTTTTTTCCTTGCTCTTACCGTGGGCGGATATATCGCATGGCAACTGGAATCGTTTTGGAGGTTGCCTGATATTACGATCCTTGCCCCTCAATCTTCCGTTACGACCGAATCTACAGTAACACTGGAAGGGAAGGTCGAGGAGCATTCTTTGCTTACGATAAACGGAGAAAGCGTACTGCTTCACGAGGACTCCCGTTTCTTGGTGCCGCTTACGCTTCATAAAGGCATCAATGCCGTTCGAGTCGAAGTGAAGAACTCGGCGGGCAGAACACGAGCGAAACAGTTGTTCTTGCTTCGAACCTAGGAATTGAGTACGCTTATTGTATGCCTCAAGACACAACGAAAACAAAAGTAAAACAAGCGATTCGGGACGATAGGGAAATCGCCGTTGGATCAGCAGTGGATAGTATTAAAGAAAAATTCGGCGATGGTGCGATTATGCGCTTGGGAGAAGTGAAAAAGGTTGATATCGATGCCATTTCCACGGGATCTGTGTCGCTCGATATCGCGCTTGGTATCGGCGGTGTTCCTCGTGGGCGCGTGATAGAGATTTACGGTCCGGAATCGTCCGGAAAGTCGACGCTCGCACTGCACATTACCGCCAACTGTCAGGAGAAGGGCGGTACGGTTGCGTATATCGATGCGGAGCATGCGCTTGATCCGCAGTATGCAAAACGCGTCGGAGTCGATTTAAAGAGCCTTCTTATCAGTCAGCCGGATAACGGAGAGCAGGCACTTGATATCGTTGAGACACTTGTAAAATCGGGAGCAGTTGATTTGATTGTCGTGGATTCGGTTGCCGCGCTCACTCCGCGAGCTGAAATCGAAGGAGAAATGGGGGATTCCCATATGGGGTTGCAAGCTCGGTTGATGAGTCAGGCGCTTCGAAAGCTTACGAGCATTGTTGCAAAAACGAATACAACCGTCATTTTCATCAATCAGATTCGTATGAAAATAGGGGTGGTGTTCGGAAATCCCGAAGAAACCACGGGCGGGAAGGCATTGAAGTTCTATTCATCCGTTCGCTTGGAAATCCGCAGACGTGCGCAGATAAAGATGGGGGAAAGAATTATCGGAAGTCGTGCATACGTGAAGGTAGTAAAGAATAAAGTGGCACCTCCGTTTCGCGTGGCGGAGTTTGATATTATGTATAACGAAGGTATCAGCTATGAAGGAGATTTGGTAGATAAAGGACTTGAATACAAGCTGTTGCAAAAAGCCGGAAGCTGGTTTTCCATGGGAGAAGAAAAGATCGGACAAGGAAGAGAAGCTTCGAAGCACTATCTGCGGGAACATCCGAATGTTGCAAAGCAGCTCGAGAAGGCGATTTGGGATGCCGTTGATAAAGAAGATTTGGCAACATTGGAGGGAAGATGAATACAAATGAACTCATCTCATATATCGTACTCGGACTTGTCGTAGCCGGCGGCGTTTATTATTTCTCAACAATGAAACCATCTATGGACCAACTTCAAAACGAACCGACATCCGAGCCTACCGCTTCGCCGAACGCGAATCCTTCGGTCAGCGCATCACCCATTCCAGTCGCAGACAGTATCCCCGATGCATCACGCGTTCTCTTGAAGACGAACAAGGGAGATATTGCCATTGAGCTGTTTACGGAGCAGATGCCCATTACAACGGCGAATTTTCTCAAGTTAGCAAATGAAGGCTACTATACCGGAACGAAGTTTCATCGCGTAATTCCAAGCTTTATGGTGCAAGGAGGAGATTCGAATTCGAAAGGAGAGAATAAAGCGATATACGGAACGGGTGGTCCCGGGTATACAATTCAAGATGAATTCGTCGCGGGACTTTCCAATATTCGCGGGACGATCTCGATGGCAAACACGGGCGCACCCGATTCAGGCGGAAGCCAGTTCTTCATAAATTTGGTTGATAACACGGGGCTTGATTTTGACAAGCAGCCGCTTTCCAGTCGCCACCCTGTCTTTGGTAAAGTGGTTGCCGGCATGGATGTGGTGGATGCGCTCGCGCTCGTTGAGCGGGAT
>CAZSWB010000047.1:0-6241 GCA_964610675.1 uncultured Candidatus Saccharibacteria bacterium | reverse complement strand
AGTTATATACTTTTTCAAACTCTTCAGCTGAAGTGATGGCCGTTCCGGTCATTCCGCCAATGTGACTATATAGGCGGAAGAAATTTTGAAACGTCACGGATGCAAGCGTCCGGCTTTCTTGTTGCACCGCCACACGCTCTTTCGCTTCCAGCGCTTGGTGCAATCCTTCCGCGTACCGTCTGCCTTCCATGAGACGGCCCGTGAATTCATCTACGATAACAACCTTTCCGTCCTGCACGATGTAGTCCTTATCACGGCTATACAGCGTATGGGCCCGCAGCGCCTGCTCCAAATGATGAACGAAGCGAATACCTTTTTCCGCATATATGTTATCAATCCCGAGTTGTTTTTCTACGAACGTAACTCCGGCATCCGTGAGCGTTGCCGCTTTGCGTTTTTCATCAATATTGTAGTGTTCGTTCGCGCTCAAGAGCGGAACAAGTCGGGAAAACTGATCATACAGCGTGGTAGAGTCCGCATCGGGGGCGGATATGATCAAGGGAGTACGGGCTTCATCAATTAAAATGCTATCCACTTCATCAACGAGCGCATAGTGCAGCCCCCGTTGCGTCAAATGCTCAAGGCTTTGCGCCATGTTATCGCGCAAGTAATCAAATCCGAATTCGTTATTCGTTCCATAGGTGATATCTGCGGCATATGCGGCGCGCTTTTCTTCGGGACTTTGTCCGGAAAGAATAATTCCCAATGTAAAGCCGAAGAATTCATACACCGGGCGCATCCAGTCGCCGTCACGCTGCGCCAGGTATTCGTTGACGGTTACCAAGTGAGCCCCTTTTCCGGACAGCGCATGAAAGGTGAGAGGAAGTGTTGCCACAAGCGTTTTTCCTTCACCAGTCTTCATTTCCGCAATACTGTTTTTCAGCAACGCCAGTCCGCCGAGCAGTTGCACATCAAAATGGCGCATCTTGAGCGTGCGCTTTGCGACCTCGCGAATACCCGCAAAAATTTCCGCAACGTGTCTTTCGCATTCCGCAAGCCCCTTGCCTTTCCACTGCAACACGTACTGCTTGAGCTCTTCATCCGAAAGGCTTGCAACATGTGACTCCAGCTTGTTGATTGCATTTACCGTCGGACGGTACTCTTGCGCGGCCTTTTCATGACGTGACGCACCGCGAAGCGTCAGAAAATCCAAAAAAGCCATAGGTGCTAGTTGTGTTCCTTTCGACGTTCGTGGTCTGAGCGGAGTTCCGAACTGATTGCCGATAATGCTTCATCGATCGCATTTTGCACGGTTTCCTCGCTTCGCTGCGCGCGATACAGTCGCTTTCCTTGTTCGATGACAATGGTGCAGCGAACGACATTTCCATGCGTATGATGCGTGTCGTGCGAGATGGTTACATCCGTAACATATGGAGTCTGAAGGTGTTTTTCCAGTCTCTCCAGCTTCGAAGCCAACTGCTCTTTGTCGTCATCGCTTATTTCTATATGCTCGAGGCGGAGTGAATGTTTCATAGGGTATCTTTAGTATTCCTTACTTGGAGCATATATTCAACCTGTTCCCGAATGCTCGCTCGAAATGCCTCTGTTCCGAATTTCATTGCGCGTTTTTGCAGGTTCCCGGGGTGGAACGCGCGCTCGATGCGTAAAAATTGTCGCATTGCCTCTGCAAGCACTTCCGGAAGCGGTGCGTTGTACAATATGCCTTGTACACCATTTACAATGATTTCCGTGATCCCTCCCTTTCCGTATGCGATGACGGGAATACCGCACGCGAGTGCTTCAACCGAAGACATGCCGAAATCCTCGACGCCAGGCTGAATGAGCGCACGTGCAGAGCGGTATGTTTCTCGCAACTGCTCTCGAGAAATATTCCCGAGAAATTCCGTATGCTTGCCAGCAAGTTTTTTGAGTCGCTTCTCATCGCTTCCCGTTCCCACAATTTTTACATTCAGTCCGAGCTTCTCTACAACCTGTATGGCCTGATCAAATCGCTTTTCTTGCGTAAGCCTTCCCACGCACAGGAAATACCCTTCAGGCTTCTGAATCGATTTCGATATATTACGATTCGGAGTGAAAAATTCCGTATCAATGGGCGGGTAGACTACAACGCTCTCTCTTCGATAATATGTTTGAATGCGTGATTTTGTATATTCTGAATTGGCAATATATGCATCCGGTCGCTGCGCAGCCGCAAAATCAACCATGCGCAAGTAATGCAGCAGAAATCGCAGCGGAATATGCACGTTCGGTCGGTTCTTGATACTCGCTTGGTACGCATCCCAGAGGTATCGTGTCGGTGTATGACAGTAACAGATATGTAGAATATCCGACCGGGTTACAATCGCTTTCGCAAATCCGCTCGCGCTGCTCAATACCAACTCGTACGGCGACAAATCAAACTGTTCCGCTGCTTGCGGCAGGAAGGGCAAGAGTCTGCCGGGATGCAGACGAAACCACAGCGGTAATTTTTGCAGTGAAGAAGTTTTGATGGTGTACGTAGTTCCATCCACGGTCATCTTTGGAGTGTTGCCCGCATAGAGTGCAAATACATCCGCGCGTGGAAATATTCTGAGTAATTCCTCCAGCACTATTTCCGCTCCGCCTCGACGGACAAGTTCATCATGGACAATGGCGACTTTGAGGGAATCTGAAGACATCAAAATATCGTATCGTATTCTGTTCGCGTTAGCAATATGTACGCGACAAGATACTTATTCCCCTTTCTCAATTTCTCTATATTTTTGAACGAGGTAGGTAAATACGTCTTGAAGCACGGGATCCCAATCAAAATAAAAACTCTTTTTCTCAATGATTTTATCTACGTCAAAACCGTGATACGCAAAGCGATCCAGTAACACGTTGGGTGGAAATGTCATGTCGTGGAGAATGGGAGCAAGCGAGTCTGCTGACTTTGCAAACTTCGCATCAAGCGTTTTCCTCTCTTCCATCTCTTCGAAGTACGGCAGCAATGAATCGGGGAGCAACTCTCTCGCAGCGGCATGCTCGTGCGTCGTATGAGACGACGTTTTGGTATAGGTTAATTCATCACCGACTACCGTTTCCCCTATATCGTGGATGGATAACATGATCAGTGCGCGACCAAGATCAACCTGATCCGTTTGTGCAATATGGGGGTGAAGATAGGAAGCAATAATCGGCAAGTGCCCCACGTGTTCAATGAGGGGTTCGCGCAGCCATTCCGATTCAAATGTATATTCTTGCAACGTGTTGCGTTCTACCAAGCGATATCGCTCTTCCGTTATAAGTACGCGAAACGTAAATGAGTAGGCTCGTTGCATGCTGATGAGATTCTCTACAAGAGCCTGTATGGGAACGTGTTCCATACGCTATTGATCAGGATGTATTCGCTTGTAGAACGTCAACGTATTTGACCCGTTTGAGATTCCTTGCACTCCTTCCCAGTCTTTTTCTATACCCCCTTCGATTTCTGAATATTCCATTAAGAACGAGAACCCTGTTTGGCTTTCCAAGAGCAGCCAGTTCGCGTTGCGGTATGCCTCAAGCATATCGGGTATTGGCGGCAGGAATGTTTCTAGGCGCGTTGTGTCTGTTCGGATATTTTCATACGCGTACCAACGAGGATGCGCGATATCGAGCGAAACACGATGACCGGACATGTATGCGATTAAAGCTGCGCCCGTAAAGATTTCTTCATTGTGTGGAATATTATCCTTCGCCCACTGCGCCGCTTCTTTCGCAGCCGCCTGAGTAAATTGTCCGGTATGTTCAAATACGTAGGTGATAAAATTGGAAACGACGGAAGACCATGCGGCAACGATGAGAAATGCGGTTATAGCCAAACGTTTTACCCATATTTGCCGTACTGCTCGCGCACGTTGAACGAAATGTTCAATTCCCACACCCGCCAGTATTGCAAGCGGAGGAATGAATTCACTAATGTAGTTTGCATGAAATTTAATCCAGTTCATGTAGAAAAACGCCAAACCGCCCACCCATGCGATGCCAAGAAGTCCGGGAGCAAAACGTTCTAACCACGCGACATTCTTTCCCTTTTTCGTTTTCAACGGAAGGAAGATCGCTGCGGCAAGTAATAGAATTCCAAACAGCGGCCATATCACACCGATACCATATTTCATAAAGGCACTTCCTTCGTACTCTGCAAAAAATCCCCATGCCCACCAAAAGATACTTAAGGGGATTAGCCAAAAGATTCTTTTTTGCAACGCAAAGCCCAACCCGAGAAGCGAAAGAAAAATCAGCGGCAATGACTCACGGAAAAACGGCGTCATTCCTCGCAGAGAATACGCGCGCACTTGTTCTACTTGAGACTCTTCGATGCTTGAAATGCCGTCGGTGGCGGAGTTGATTCCGATTGCCTCGATGATTCCTTCCGTTCCATACACGCTGTATGCAAATGTAAAAAAGAGCGCAAGTACCGCCAGGAACCCGCACCCGAATATGAGCGTGTTTTTCCATTTCCGCGAAAGAGTGGGTGAATATGCCATCAGGAGAAGAACGACCGCAACTCCGAGCGCGAGCATACTTTTACGGGATGCCACCGCAAAGCCGATGAGTATTCCTGCGGGTATGAGCCAAGAATATGCGCCTTGTTTTTCTTTCAGTGCAAAGGCGAGTAGTGCAAGTCCCGCAACTCCGAAAAAGAGTGCGACCGGTTGAGTATGCGTATAGATGGTAGCCACAACCGCGCTGCCGGAAACGGCCCAAATACCGGCGGATAACAACGCGGCTCGCTCATTCCAAAGCGTGCGAACAAGAATGAAAATAGGAAAGACCAGCGCCGATCCCGCAAGGGCTGACGCGACACGTCCCTCAAACGCAGTATGACCAAGAATAGCCTCCCATAACGCAATCCAGGCGATGGCGAGCGGAGCTTTCACATACCCGTCTCCACCGGCAAAGGTTCCGTGCAAAAGCATCCACGCATCGTAGAGGTAGTTTCCTTCATCAACCGTAAAAGGAAGAGATCTTGCGTACAGAACACGTATACAGAACGCAACGAGAGCAAGCGTTATGAGGATATACCGTGTACGAATAGTACGGTTTGTCGTAAACAAGTACCACGCTAATACGATAAATCCACCTATTGGCAGGAATGCACCGGTCCACAATTTGTATATATGCCGGTTGTCATTCCAGTTCGCAATGAACGTGGCGACAGCCTCCCGCGCCGTGCGATACGCATAAGTTCCCAACGGAACGCTGTAGGATGCGCGAAACGCAAGATCTATTTGCTGCCTTCCCGACCCTCGAATATGCGCAACTCCACTCGGATACGGATCTTCCGTATTGATGTTTACCGTAACGGCATCCTTTGGAACACTCTTAGGGGATGTGATGGAAAAAAAGTATGACTTGTCCGCTGAGTCTGCAATCGGCTCAAATGCAAAATCATAAAACTGGTTGTCTCCGAACTGCCGGGGATGGACCGAAACACTGCGAAGCGGCGCAGAATCGGGAGATTCATGCAACGCGAATACCACCGGATGCGTATTATCGCGTCCCGAATATGTCGCCATCATGACGCCGATGCTTCTCAAATTATCTTGCGATGCCTTAAACGTTTGACCAACCAGCGCTCCCCCCGTTATCTCCCCGGCATTTCCCGTGTGTCTGTCTTGCAAGTCGCCTATTGCGGGGACCTTAACCAGGAATAACAAAAGTACGACGATAAAAAGAGATACTAAGGCAGTGATTATACCGTTTTTTGACATACTAAAAGTATACATGAGAATGCAGGAGGAGAAATAAAAAACGCCCGAGTACAATTAAGTAGTTCAGGCGTTGTGCGATTAACGCCGACTTTTTTGTCGTATCCATGATGGGACATAATCCACTACTTCCCCGTCATAAAAAATCCATCGTGCCCAAAAAAGTGGCGTTTTATCACCCCTCTCTCGCAATTCTTTCTCCATACGCATAACACTTGCCGATCCGTGTCGCCAAAGTCTGAGTAACTTTGTGACTCTTCCGTACGTCATCTTCATCGGAAAACTGAGCCGGTTGGCATTATTCCGTATCGTGCACGTTGGAGCAAATCGCTGGCTGTGAAACCACTTTCCGAGGATATAGGCATAGATCACCCATATCCAATCGCAAATCCAATCCCAAAACCCGAGCATTGCTTTCTCCTGTTATAAGGAACAAGAGTAACCGACGAACCACCGTACCAGACACGTCAAATACTAGTCTCTATCGTACAAATGTCAATCAGGTTATCGTTTGTGTCATTTAAAAGTTAAAAGTGAACAGTTCTAGGCATTTTTAAAAGTTAAAAGTG
>CAZSWB010000046.1:0-6249 GCA_964610675.1 uncultured Candidatus Saccharibacteria bacterium | reverse complement strand
CGTATCCGTAAGCGTCACGCGCAATTCCGGAGCTCCTGTAATATTTCGCGTAAGCAGCACTCGCGCAACACCGCTTCCCACCCCCGCGGTAAGCTGGAGTGTTTCGGGAGCATCAAACGTTCCCGCTACTCCGTCTTTGTCCAGTACTTCCACCTTCAGCTTTCCTTCTATAGTTGTCTCTGCATCAGCGGGGCCGACGTACTCTACCGCGACGGGAACCGTTTCCCCGCTCTTTGTTCCCAGGCTCTGGATTCGGGCGGAGAGAATCTGTGCGTTCGTTCCTTTGACAACCCAACGATATTCCGCAAGTGGAGATATCGGGGTGTTGTCTGCATTGAGGGTGAGCGCTCCAGTATATACTCCGCTTGTTTCTTGTGCGCTCATGGGAAGGTCGAGCGGTTTCTCTTCATTTGGTTGCAGCGTTACGGGGTCAAAGGTATGAGTATCAAGTATCTCTTTTCCTATTGCGAAGTCATACACCGTAAGCGTAGGAGTGACGGTGACTGCTTCGTCTCCGGGGTTCTTCGCAGTTGCGCGAAGGGTAAAGGATGCATTTGGAGATACGTTCGGTCCGGACAAGGGAGGAATGAGTTCGTCGGGAATCTCCGGAAGATAGATGGTACCGGGAACAAGGTCGACGAACGGTGTATCGCTTCCCGCAAGCGTGACGGGGACTGTGTCCCATCCCAAGTCTCTTCCTTGGCTCGTGGTGATCTGTACGCGGAATCGATAGTCTCCTTGGGGTATATTTGGAGGAGTGTAGGTAAAGGGAACAACCTTTTCTTCTCCGGAGAGCAGTGCGAATATATCGGAGGAAAGCTGCGTGTCATACGTCTTTGAGGTATCTTGCGTCAGTTCCCCTTCTTTGGCTTCCGGAAGCTTCTCAAGTAATTCAAAGCGATATCGGATATCTCCTACGGTGTCTTCGTTTCTGTTGAGGATGGTAAATGTTCCGGAGAGTGTCGTTTGAGAGCTCTTCTCGTCAAGTTCTATCTTGGTTACATACACCGCGGGAGGAGAGTAGAAGCCGGTGCCTCCTTCGAGGTTTTCGAAGGAGGATTGGGCGTGGGTTACGACGGGAAGGAGAAAAGTGACCGCAACGATGTATATGAGTAGTTTCCTGCTGATTTGGCGCATACGACGGCGAAACGTGACCTTAACATATTAAAAGGAGTCTGTCGGTACTGATTGAATTGTATACGAAATATGGAACTCGTACTACGCCCCTTTTCTCCGTTCCCGATTGCCGTATTCCTTGATTGCTTCATCTAAATCTTCGTTCGTAAATGTGGGCCAGAGTTTCTCCGTAAACCAAAGCTGAGCGTCGGTTACGTCCCACATCATAAATCCCGCGGATAAATGAGGTTCTCCACCGGTACGAACGATTAAATCCACCGGAGGGAGATTTTTCGTAAATAAATGCTGCTTAATAACAGCGGGAGTAATATCTTGCACACCACTTGCAACGATTTCCGACACCGCATGTGTCATCTCATCCACCCCGCTATACGCGAGAAAAAAGTTCATATAGTGATCGGAATACTGACTTGTCGCATCGATAGCTTTCTGTACCGCGTTTCTCACGGGTAATGGGAATTTTTCTTTCCACCTTCCAATGACATTAATCCGTACTTTACGCGTATGAATATCGTCACTTACCGCAAGATCGAGAAATTCCGAGCGAAAAAGAGCAAGTAATCCGGTAACTTCCGAAACGCTGCGTTTCGTAAAGTTATCCAAAGACATTCCCCACACGGAAATATATTTCACTCCCGCATCAGCCGCATGCGGCATAATGGAGCGCATAACTTCCGATCCTTGCGTATGACCGTCCAAAGGTGTCGCATTATGCTCTCGCGCCCACCTTCTATTCCCGTCGGGAATAATAGCGATATGTGTAGGAATGGCGGTACTCATACTGCAAAAGACATATACGTATACTCCGCAATTTCTTTCAACTGGCGTGTGTCACCTTGCACGAGCGTAAGCGACTCGTACGAACGCTGCTCAAACTCTTTTGCAAGCGACACCACTTCTTCACGACGAAACGATTGCATGGTAATTGGATCATTATCACACACATCGTCCAATAATTGGAATGCGACTCCGAGCTGTTCGCCGAAGTTGCCAAGCGCGTCTACCTGCTCCTCGGACGCCGCCGCGGCAACTGCGCCGAGCCTGCACGTTGCGCGAAACAGTGCTGCGGTTTTTCGCATGTGAATCGAAACCACCGCTTCTTTGGAAAGGACGTTTTCTTTTGAATCGAGGTCATCCGCCTGTCCTCCGACCGTACCCAGACTGCCCGTTGCTTGCGCCAACTCCTCGCACAGGCGTGCGATCCCGGTCTTTCCAAGCAACTCAAATGCGAGCGTTAAGAGCGCGTCTCCGGCAAGGATCGCCATTCCCTCTCCAAAAGCCTTGTGGCTTGACGGCTTTCCGCGCCTCGTGTCGTCATCGTCCATTGCCGGTAGATCGTCATGAATAAGGGAATAGGTATGAAGCAGCTCAATAGCGCATGCACAAAGCAGAGCATTTTCTTTTGCTCCCCCAACCGCCTCACAAGATGCAATGCACAAGGCGGGACGAAACCGTCTACCACCCGCAAAAATGCTGTATCTCATGGCGGTATGAAGACGGGTCGGAGGAGTGGATTCTTGAGGAAGATATCGATCCAGCCCGGAATCAACGTCTTTTCTCGCCTGAAGCAAATATTGTTCACCTAAAAACATACCCTACTATATACCGCGAGCAAGAAATTCCTGCAATATGATGCGCGCCGCTTCCGCATGCTCCTGTGTCGTATCAAGCCCTTCATGCCGCAAATTCTCCCGAGCCGCATGTGAGGTGAGTGTTTCGTCCACCTCCACATACGTAACACTTGAACCCAACGCTTCTTGTATGCTGGATATGAATTCGCGGGTTGTTTTCGTTTGCACCGTTTCGCTCCCATCCTCCATATGATAAGGAACACCGAGCACGAGTGTCGTCACTGATTTTGCAGTAATAATACGTTCAAGTTCGAAAAGCACGTCCTGCGTCATCCGATCAATAGTACCGTAGCGATACGCCAACGAAGGATCGACATGGTCCACAACCGCAACGCCGATATATCGATTCCCAATGTCCAGTGCCAACGGATTCATTTCGTCAATATGCGCGGCCCTTCTTGCGTAATTGCAACCGTGTGTTCTTGGTGGGCTGCGGCTTTTCCGGATACGGCGATAATACTCCATTTGTCGGTGGCTGTACGGACATCGGGACTGTCGTACGTAACCATGGGTTCGATTGCAATAACCATTCCCGCAACCAATTTCACTCCTGTTCCTTTCGATCCGAAATTTGGAACTTGCGGATCTTCATGCAACTCATATCCAACTCCGTGACCTACCAACGCACGGACAACTTCAAACCCGTTCTTTTCCACATGGGATGCAATCGCATGCCCGATGTCTCCGGTCATATTTCCCACGGTAGCCTCTGTAATGCCGAGCTCAAGCGCACGCTTCGTAACGCGCATCAGCCGTGCATCTTCAGGAGATACTCTTCCCACACCCACGGTCCTCGCACTATCAACGATTAACCCATGGAGAGAAAGTCCTGCGTCGATACTTACAATGTCTCCATCTTGAAACGGGACGTCTGTGGGAATTCCATGAACGACCTGATCATTGACGGATACGCAAATGGTGGCGGGGTACGGAGGGTTACCATATCCTAAAAATACCGGTACGGCACCCGCTGATTGCATTGCATCATGTGCGATGCGATTGAGATCAGTACCTGTAACGCCAGGTGCTATTGTTTTAGAAAGTGTCGCAAGAATACTTCCAAGAAGCGCTCCCGCCTCAGCAAGGTGCTCGATTTCTTGCGGAGTTTTTAAGGCAACCATATCTTCTTATGATATATCAAATTGCGATACAACATCCATGACGGCGGCATGCACGCGATGCGGCTCCACCATGCCATCGATGCGGAAGAAATATTCCGGATGTTGTTCTTGATGCAACATGATAACTGGATGGGTTAAGTCCATAAATTGATTGTAACGCGTCGCAAATATATGCTCCTCATCGTCCGGACGAATGCCGACAGTACCGCCCAGAGAAACACAGCGTTGCTCCTCCTCAGGATTGGTGACGGGAAATTCCGCATCTATATGCAAACACACCCTTCGTTTGCTATTTCTTTCGATCATCGTCTCTTTGTTTACCTCCAAAAAGATTACAAGAGGAATACCGTATCCTTTATCCGTAAAATGCGCATTAATAG
Source organism: uncultured Candidatus Saccharibacteria bacterium (assembly GCA_964610675.1). Taxonomy (GTDB): domain Bacteria; phylum Patescibacteriota; class Andersenbacteria; order UBA10190; family UBA10190; genus HO2-45-11b. The sequence goes on along the minus strand of CAZSWB010000046.1, from coordinate 1,980 downwards.
CCGTTGCTTCTTCGATTGTGCGTGGAGTTCCGTCAAATATGATCCCCTTATTACTTGCGACTACATCCGCCGCAGCATCCAATACAACCTTGGTTGCCATTTCTGGAGACGTCAGCAATCCTTTATCAATCGTATTCTTTACTTCCCTACCGAACGGCGTATCTTCAAGCGCAATTCGTCGAAATGCATTTCCCGTACTAAACCGTTCATACCCTATATCGTGCGCAAGCATTTCTGCTTGCGTTCCTTTCCCGGATCCGGGCATTCCCATTATGTAAATGACTTTGGGAAGATTCATAGAAATCCTTCATACTCTCGCATCGTCAATTGCGATTCAATTTGTTTTAATGTTTCCAATACGACAGATACGACGATCAAGAGAGCAGTACCGCCAATCGTAAGTGTGGTTAATCCGGAAAACGCTTGAACGATAAGGGGGAGTACTGCAATGAGACCCAAGAAGAGAGCTCCCGCCAATGTAATTCTCCGTACGACATATTGCAAGTACGCCATCGTTTGACGACCGGGACGAATACCGGGAATAAACCCTCCTTGCTTCTGCACGTTCTCTGAAATCTGCGCCGGATCAAATGTGACTGATGTATAAAAATAGGTAAAAACGACAACCAGTGCAAAATAGATTGCTCCATAGAACAGTTGATTTTGAAACAGCTCCACCACGTATTGTGAGGCGGAAGCCACTATCGCATTCCCGGAACCCACAAAGAAATTTGCAACGATTCCCGGAAACAGCATCACAGACAACGCAAAAATGATTGGCATGACGCCCGCCTGATTTACACGAAGCGGAAGATGCGTTGAAGTACCGCCGAGCATCCTGTTCCCCCGAACTTGTTTCGCGTAGCTTATCGGGATCGCCCGCTGACCTTCCGTAACCACCACAACACCTGCAATGACGATAACGGACACAACGAGAAACGCGACATACGTGAACAGCTGATCGGGCGTCCACGTTGCTAGAATCTGCATGGTAGCTTCAGGCAACCGACCAATAATACCGATAAAGATAATAATGGAAATTCCATTCCCAAACCCTTGCTTCGTAATCAATTCACCCAACCACATCAAGAACATCGTCCCCCCCACAATGGCGATGAGCGTCATCACCATTTCCCACGGAGTAAAAACGAGAGACGCATCGCCGCCGGAACTCTGGAGTATATTCAAAAAACCAAACCCTTGCAGTGCGGCAAACGGAACCGTTAACAACCGTGTCCACTGAGCAAGCTTGCGCCTGCCCGCTTCACCCTCTTCTTTTTGCATTTCTTCCAGCCGTGGAAATATCATCGTCGAAAGCTGAATGACAATGGATGCGGTAATGTACGGGCCAAGACCGAGCATCACCACGGAAAGCCGCGAAAGTCCTCCTCCGGAAAAAATATCAAGCAATCCAAAGAGTTGATTTCCGGAAAAAATCTCTGCCAAACTCTCTCGCGGTATTCCCGGAACGGGAATAATGGCCGCAACACGAAATACAAATATAAGCCACAAGACCATGAAAAGTTTTTTCCGGAGCTCCGGAACTCTCCAGATTGCAGCGAATTTTTTAAAGTCAACCATTAGTATGTGGAATAATTTCTACTTTTCCGCCCGCTTTTTCCACTGCGAGTTTAGCACCCGCCGTGACACCGTGAACGCGCACCGTGTATGCATGAGTAAGCTCGCCCGTTCCAATCAATTTCACTTCATCGATACGATTTGTAAGATACCCTCTTTTTTTCAACTGACCGGGACCTACAATGCTTCCCGCCTCGAACGTACGCAGTACACCCAATGTGATAATCGTAGGCTTTACAATCTGAGAAGGATTAATCTGCTTGCTTCCGCGATTCTTCGGAAATCTCATGTATATAGGAGTTTGTCCTCCCTCAAATCCTTTTTTCGCACTGTATCCGGCTCGAGACTTTTGTCCTTTTTGACCGCGACCGGATTTTCCACCATTACGCGCATGACCTCGAC
>CAZSWB010000045.1:3179-6285 GCA_964610675.1 uncultured Candidatus Saccharibacteria bacterium | reverse complement strand
TCGGATGCGGCATCAACGATGCGTCGCTGTATCCGCGCAGCAACGTCGCACTCGCGCAAGAAATTCTTGCGAAAGGCGGTCTGCTACTTTCCGAATACAAGCCGGGAACACCTCCGCATGCAAGCAACTTCCCCGCCCGCAACCGTATTATCGCCGGACTATGTACAGCAACGCTCATTGTGCAGGCCGCAGTACGATCAGGATCGCTCATAACCGCTCGTATGGCATTGGAAGGAAACAGGGAAGTACTTGCAGTACCGGGACCCATTACGGACCCCGCGAGCGAAGGCACAAATATGTTAATTCGGGACGGTGCGCAACCGATTCAAACGAGTACGGATATTCTTTCTGTGTTTGAGCTAGAAGAAATCAATGGAAAAAACGAGCGGTTTACGTAGGAGCAAAAATCAATATACCTTGACTCGTATCAAAAACCGCGCTTTACTCCATTTCATACTCTATGAAAAATCTCGTCATCGTAGAATCACCCGCAAAAGCGAAAACCATCCAAAAATATCTTGGGAAAGATTTTATCGTGAAAAGCAGCTACGGCCATGTTCGTGATCTCCCGAAGTCAAAAATAGGGGTGGATGTAAAGAAAGGATTTGAACCCAGCTATGTCATTCCCGACAAAGCAAAAGAACGTATCCGAGAACTGAAAGAAGCGGCAAAAAAAGCGGACATCATATATTTCGCAACAGACGAAGATCGGGAAGGGGAAGCTATTGCATGGCACTTGTTTGAAGTACTGGGAACCGATCCGAAAAAAGCAAAGCGTATTACGTTTACGGAAATTACCAAAGCGGCAATCACAAAGGCGATTGAAAACCCGAAAGAAATCGACCAAAATCTCGTCAATGCGCAACAGGCGCGACGAGTGCTCGACCGCTTGGTCGGATATGAGCTATCCCCCTTGCTCTGGAACAAAGTACGACGAGGGCTTTCTGCCGGACGCGTTCAGTCGATTGCCGTACGACTCATCGTGGAACGCGAAGAAGAAATAAAAAAATTCAACGCACAAGAATATTGGAGCATTGATGCGCTTCTTGAAAAAGACAAGCAACAATTTACCGCACAGTTGAAATCAATCGGCGGCGAAACAGTAAAGAAGTTGGATATAAAAAATAAGGGGCGGGTAGATGAAATCCTCAAAACGCTTGATGGCGCGTCATACGCCGTTTCGGATATTGCAAAGAAAGAACGCAAGCGCACCCCGCCCGCTCCGTTTACGACAAGCACACTCCAACAAGCCGCATTTAACCAACTCGGCTTTTCCAGCAAGCGCACGATGATGATCGCACAAGGGCTCTATGAAAATGGATTTATCACGTACATGCGTACCGACTCTCTCAACCTCTCTCAGGCGGCCCTCGATGGCGCTACCAAGGCGATCAAGAGCATGTTTGGACCCGAATATGCATTGGATGCGCCAAGGGTATTTACAAAGAAATCAAAAGGCGCACAAGAAGCGCATGAAGCCATTCGACCAACAAATCCCGAAATGTCGCCGGAGCACCTTGCGGCAGAACTGGACGGCACACAACTGAAACTCTATCGGCTCATCTGGCAGCGCATGGTGGCTTCTCAAATGGCACCTGCAAGGCTGCATCAAACTATGGTTGATATTCTGGCAATGCCCGGAAATGTAGGGTTTCGCGCAACCGGCACCTCCGTTATTTTCGACGGTTTCGTGAAAGCGCTCGGAGAAAAAGCCGCGTTTCAAGAAACGCTTCTTCCCGAACTTGCCTTACAAGACACACTTGATCTTGTCTCCATTTTGCACGAACAACATTTCACGCAACCGCCCGCACGCTACTCGGAAGCAACGCTCGTCAAAGCTCTGGAAGAACACGGTATCGGACGCCCAAGCACATACGCTCCGACAATCGACGTCATTCAAAAGCGAGAGTATGTGATAAAAAACAAGGAAAAGCGTTTGGCTCCGACGGAAATCGGAACACTTGTAAACGGTGTGCTGACTGAGCACTTCCCCAATATAGTGGATATTGATTTTACGGCAAACATGGAAAGCAGCCTCGATGACGTTGCTGACGGAACAAAAAAATGGAAGCCTGTTCTGCAAGCCTTCTACAAACCCTTCCACGCACTAATTACCGCAAAGAATAAAGAACTGAAGAAGTCGGATATCACCGAAGAAGCGACAAATGAAACATGCCCGGAGTGTTCAAGCCCGCTTATCATCAAGCTTGGAAGATTCGGAAAGTTCAAGGCATGCAGTAAATATCCGGAGTGCAAACATACGGAACCTATTGGCGAAGATAAAAAAATGGAAGAAGAACACTCCGGAGAAATGTGTCCCGATTGCGGAAAACCTTTAGTTGTAAAGCATGGTCGCTTCGGCGCCTTCCTCGGATGTTCCGGCTACCCGGAATGCAAACACATTACGCCGATTGTAAAGGAAACGGGAGTTGCGTGCAGCGCTTGTACCAAAGGGAAAATTATCGAGAAAAAATCCCGAAGAGGAAAAGTATTTTACGCATGTGACCAATACCCTGATTGTAAAAATGCATACTGGAGCAAACCAACGGGAGAAAAATGTCCGCGGTGCGACAGTATGCTCGTGTATGGCGCAAAGAACACCATTCGATGCAGTGCTAAAGGATGTGGTTTTTCAAAAGAAAACGAAGAGGATTAAAAAAGCTCGTCTTGCAATGTGCAATACCGAGCTCAACTTCGACACAGAACGCCATTACTCCCTTTGCTTCCAGTCCACCAGACGGAAAATTGTCCTGTAGACGATCACACACTCTATTAACCGCATTATCCCGTACACTACCAGGTAACCCGCTAACACGATGCAGCAAGCTACGAAGAGTAGGAACAAACGGACAATATATGGGAAGATCTCAATGCTCATATCGCCGGCACCGCTCATGCCCATGTATAATACGAGTAATAACAATAGAGCTGCGGCAACCAAAGCCATCATTCCAAGAACAGCAACGATGTATATCGCCGCTGTGTAAAAAAGACGTGCTACGCTCACAAGTCGTGTTCGATGAATACCAAATCTATCAAAATCCTTCACAATCCAGCTCCTTCACGTTATTGCAATGAAACACGAAGTTTAAAGAACACCCTAGAA